>NZ_JAIUHJ010000006.1:0-287664 GCF_020165105.1 Mesorhizobium sp. CA5
TTGCGTGTCAGCTTCCTCGGTCTGCCTTCGTTCTGGCCGGACAACGCATTCGGATTGTTCTTCCCGAACCTCTGCTGAGCGTTCTGCCCGTTCTCGCCCGGCGCGCCATTGACGGTCGGCAGCTTGCGGAGCTTCTTACCTCTATCGCCTCCGTTGACCGTGCCTTGATCGCTCGGGCCGACAGCTGTCTGGCCTGCCGACAGATCCTTGCGTGTCAGCTTCCTCGGTCTGCCTTCGTTCTGGCCGGACAACGCATTCGGATTGTTCTTCCCGAACCTCTGCTGGGCGTTCTGCCCGTTCTCGCCCGGCGCGCCATTGACGGTCGGCAACTTGCGGAACTTGTTATTCTTGTCTTGACCGTTGACGGCTCCGTTCTGCTGGTCATTGCCCCTAACGGGGGCGCCGGCATTCCCGGTAGCCTGCTGGTTGCCACTCACCGTGCCTTGCTTGCCCAGCACCTTCCTGTTGGGCGCGTTCTGGCCGTTGAGCACCGGCTTGCCGTTGACAAGCGGCAGCGCTTTGCCGTCAGCTCCCGGCAAGGCGTGATCGGTCGAGAGCTTGCCCATCGTCCTCGCCTGCGGCGTCGCACCCAGCTGCTGGCCCTGCGTGACAGCCTGGCCCGGCTTCAGCGATTGCGGCGTCGCACCAGGCTGCTGGCCCTGCGTGGCAGCCTGGCCCGGCTTCGGCGGCTGGCCGCCCTGGTTTTGCCTGAACAGCACCGCCCTTTTCTGCAGCACCGGCGGCAGCGCCACCTTGGCCGCCAGTGCGGCCGCGCCCGCGCCAGCCGCCATCTTCTGCCCGAGGGTGAGACCGCTCGGTGCGTTGGCGCTCGGCTGTCCAGCCTGATTGGCCGGCTCGTTGTTGATCGTCGTGTTGTTGATGACGGTCGTGTTGTGAATGTTGTTGAAGATGATGTCGTTCGGCGGCGGCACGATGTCACGCGGCGGCCTCACCCAGACCGGCACGGGGACGAAGACCGGCGTCGGCAGGACGTAGACATCGACCGGCGGCGGGGGCGGCGGCAGCACGACGAAATCCGGCGGCGGCGGCGGCAGGAATATCACGTCGATCGGGGGCGGCGGCTCAAAATCGAAATCGGGATCGTCGAAATAGAGCACCGGACGATCGACATAGATGATTTCCTCCGGCGGTGGCGGCGGCACGTCGTAGACGATGACAGTGAAGCTCGTCGGTGGCTCGAGCTCGGCGTCGAAATGCTCCAGCCGGCGGCGCGCGTCCCAGGCATGCAGCCCGTGCGGATAGCGCTCGAGGTACGACCAATAGGCCTCCGGCGTATCCCGCAGCCATGTTTCGCGCCAGGTGATCGCCTCGCGCCGCGCAGCGATGATGGCGCGCACACGCTTGGCCATCGGATCGTGCGGATAGGCGACGAGGAATTCCTCGTAGCCGCGCATGGTGTCGCGATCGAGTGCCGCGACATAGGCGTCATGCGCATTGAAGTCGCGGATCGGCCTGGTCCGGTTGGCCCGTTCTTCGGCCTCCGAAACCTTCGGCGGCGGCGCGTCCGGAGCGCGTTCGAAGAAGACGAAAGGCGTGTTGATCTTCGAGGCGTCCCACGGGATTTCGGCGCCTTGCGTCACCTCGTTGACGCGTAGCCGCGTGCGGTCGAAAACATCGTCAAGCGACAAGCCGCCTTCGCGCATCATCTCGGCGAGCGCCTGAGCATAGGCGCCGTATGGGCCTTTACCTTCCGGCGCAACCGTTCCAGGCGCCGCGTTGAACGCAATCAGCATGTTGGGATCGGGGTCGACCAGCGCGAGACCGCTGGCCAGCGGCTGGCTCATTTTCGGAAGCGCATTCGGCCGAGCCGCGTCGAGAACGACGATATTGACCTTCGCCGGCAGTCCCGCCAGGGACCTGGTGATATCGGAGAGCCGCATGGCTTGCAGCGGCACGTCGGCCGGATTGGCGATCTGGGCATCGACCGGCAAGAAATAGTTCTCACCTTCGAACTGCACGCCGCGGCCGGCGAGGTATACGAAAACGGTCGCGTCCGGACCGGCGGCGGAAACCTTTCCAAGGAAATCGCGCAGCGCGCCACGCAATGATTCCTGGTCGACATCGCGCGCGCCGACGACATCGAACCCTGCTGCCTGCAGGGTCTGCGCGATCAGACCGGCGTCATTCGCGGAGGTGACCAGCGCATCCGACGGATAGGCGGCGTTGCCGATGACGAATGCGAGACGCTTCTGCTGTTGGGCGAGCGCGCCCGTCGTGGACGCGACGGCGAACGCGATGAGAACGACGACAAGGCCGATGACTTTCCGAAGCGAGCGCATTGCAATCCGCCATCCTTGTCCGCCATTTCGTCCAACGCGACAACGCCGGAGAGGCAGGAATGTTTCCCTAACCGCAGAATTAAGACCCTGCAAAAAGGCGGCTTTAGGGCGCAATTTCGTCGAAAGAACAGAGGCTTCACAATTTTCACGCGAGCCTCCGGCCGCGAGCTACCGCCGCCGCTTCGGCTTCTCCAAAAGCGCGACGGCCTCGACATGCGCCGACCACAGGAACTGGTCGATCGGCGTGACGCTCTTCAGCGTGTAGCCACCATCGATCAAGATGCGCAGGTCGCGTGCCAGCGTCACCGGATTGCAGGACACCGCGGCGACCAGCGGCACGTCGGAGCGGGCGATCTGCTTCGACTGGTCCTCGGCGCCGGCGCGCGGCGGATCGAAGACCAGCCCGTCGAAGGCGTTCAACTCCTTGAAGGTCAGCGGCCGGCGGAACAGGTCGCGGCGTTCGCTGGTCACCCGCTTCAGGCCGCTGGCAAAGCGGAAGGCGCGATCGAGCGCGGCAAGCGCCGGCGCATCGCCCTCGACGGCATGGACCTCGGATTGCGCGCCGAGCCTGAGCGCGAAGCTGCCGCAGCCGGCAAACAGGTCCGCGACCTTCCTGGCGCGCGACAGATGCTGGCCGACGAGGCTTGCCATCGCCCGCTCGGCGGCCTCCGTCGCCTGCAGGAAGGCGCCCGGCGGCACGGCGACCGCGACGGGCCCGAACTGCACCACCGGCTTCTTCGGCTCGACGACGATCTCGCCGTCGACGGAAAGCCGCGCCAGGCCTTCGGCCATGACGAAATTGGAGGCGATACGGCGCTGATGGTCGCCAAGCTTGCCGGCATCGTGCACAGCCACGTCGAGGCCTGAAGCGGTGACGGTCACCGTCATATGAAATGCCTTCGGGGTGGCGCAGACCAACCCGGCCAGGGCGCGCAATTTATCAAGCGCCGAGACGATCGCGGGCAGCGAGATCGGGCATTCCTCGATCGGGATGATCTCGGAAGACAGCGCGCGCACGAAGCCGAGCAGCATGCCGGCATCCGTGCGCCTGGCGCTGAAGGTGACGCGGCGGCGGGTGTGCGGCGCGCAAGGCACCAGCGCGGCGATCTCGCAAGCGATGCCCTTGGCCTTCAGCGCCTGCACAACCTTCTCGCGCTTCCATTGCCGGTAGGCTTCGGCCTCGTAATGCTGCAGCGCGCAGCCGCCGCATTCGGTGAAATGGCGGCAGGCCGGGTCGATCCTGAGCGGCGAGGCTTCCAATACCGACATCAGCGCGGCGCGGTCCTTCTGGCGCGCGGCCGTTACCGTTTCGCCCGGTAGCGTGAACGGGATGAAGACCTCCCCGCCTTCGGCATTGGCGATACCGTCGCCCTGCAAACCGAGCCTCGCGATGGTGAAGCGTGTGCTCATCGCTCGTCCTTCATGGCGGCGAGCAGGAACTCGCGGTTGCCGTCGCCGCCTTCGATCGGCGACGGCTCGAGTCCCAGCACGCGCCAGCCGGGAACGCCAGCCAGCCAGTCGCGCAAATTTGCGGCAATGCGCCCGGCATCGCCCGGATCCTTGAGCAGGCCGCCCTTGCCGATGGCCTCGCGGCCCGCCTCGAATTGCGGCTTGACCAGCAGAACTGCCTTGGCGCCCTCACCTGCCAATCCCAGCGCCGGCGGCAGCGCCAGCTTCAGCGAGATGAAGCTGACGTCACAGACAAGGAAAGCAGGAACGCGGCCGCCGAGATCGGCTGCCGTCAGATCGCGCGCGTTCAGTCCTTCGATCACTGTGACACGCGGGTCGCCGGCAATGTCTTGATGGATCTGGCCGTGACCGACATCGATCGCCATGACATGGGCCGCGCCGCGCTCGAGCAGCACCTGGGTAAAACCGCCGGTCGAGGCGCCGATGTCGAGCGCCTCGCTGCCGGAAGGATCGAGGCCGAAATGGTCGAGGCCGGCGATCAGCTTCAACGCGGCGCGCGATACATAGGCCCGCGCCGGATCGTCGATGGCGACCAGGCAGTCCGGCGCGACGGGCTGGCCGGGCTTGCGGGCGACGGCGCCGTCAACCGTCACCGTGCCGCGCTCGATCGCGTCGCGGGCGCGCGAACGGCTGGCAAACAGACCGCGCCCAACGAGCAATTCGTCGAGCCGCTGGCGCCGGCTGGCTGGCAAAGGGGAACTCATCGGCCTTCATTGGCGAAAGCCGGGCGCGAACGCAATGGTTGAATATGGCGCAAGAGGCTGCAGAATGCCGAGAGGGACAGGCGGTTCGTCAGCCGGTGGAGGTGGCAATGCTGAGGGGTACCTGTCATTGCGGCGCAGTTCATTGGACGCTGGAAGGCGATCCCGGTGGTATCACCGCATGCAATTGCACGCTTTGCCGCCGCTACGGAGCGCTCTGGGCCTATGACTATGTCGATGAGCGCATCCGCGTCGCCGGACCGCTGAAATCGTACACACGCGCCGAGGTGGCGGAGCCCGCGCTGGAAATCCTGTTCTGTCCGACCTGCGCCTGCGTGGTCGCCTGGCGTGGCCTGCGCTCCGGCGAAAGCGGCCGCACGCGCATCGCTGTCAATGTCAGGCTTGCGCCGCCCGAGGAGGTCGCCGACCTGCCGATCGACCATTTCGACGGCCTCGACACTTTTGACGACCTGCCGCGCGACGGCCGCTGCGTGCGCGATATGTGGTTCTAAAAAATGGTGCGCGAAACCTGGCGCTCGATGGCGTGCATCAGGCCGTCATTGCCGGAGGCTTGCTTGCGCGGCGGCTCAACCGGAGTGGGCGCGACGGGACCTGCATCCGGCAGCACGACGAGTTGAGGAACCTGCTTATAGGAGAAGCCGCCGCGAATATTGCCCATCTTGCCGGCAACGATATCCAGCACCGCCTTTTCGAGATTGCGGTCGTAACGTGTTTCGGCTGCCGCCGACGCCGTCACGGCCGCCAAAAGGGCTACTCCGCACAGAAGCGTTTTCATTTTTGGTTGTCTCCCTGCCTGGCTCGAGCTTCTAGCAGGGCGCCGTTGAAAATCGGCCAAGAGACAGGGTAAGCGAACCGCCAAACGGGAGCGTTAACAGATACCTACATCTGGCATCCGGCAAAACGATTCACCGCTTGAAGCTCTGATTCAGGCGCGCTGCGCCTGCACGCCGCGACCGAGCGCGGCGAAGACGGTGCGTACGATGCCTGCCGAATCCAGCCCGGCATCGGCATACATCTTCTCCGGCTTGGCATGGTCGGTGAACGCGTCCGGCAGCACCAGCGGGCGCACCTTGAGGCCGCTTTCGAGAAGGCCTTCATGGGCGAGGAAGTGCAGCACCTGGCTGGCGAAGCCGCCGATGGCGCCCTCTTCCACGGTCACCAGCACCTCATGCGAACGGGCGAGCCGCCGGATGAGATTCTCGTCCAGCGGCTTGGCGAAGCGGGCGTCGGCAACGGTGGTGGAAAGACCGGCAGCGCCAAGTTCCTCGGCCGCCAACAGGCAATCCTGCAGCCGCGTGCCGAAGGAAAGCAGCGCGACCTTGGTCCCTTCCTTGAGGATGCGGCCCCTGCCGATCTCGAGCAGCGAGCCGCGCTCCGGCATGTCGACGCCGATGCCGTTGCCGCGCGGATAGCGGAAGGCGATCGGGCCGTCATCATAGGCCGCCGCGGTGCGCACCATATGGCGAAGCTCCGCCTCATCGGCGGCGGCCATGACGACGAAGCCCGGCAGCGTGGTCAGGAAGGTCGTATCGAAAGCGCCGCAGTGGGTGGCGCCGTCGGCGCCGACGAAACCGGCGCGGTCGATGGGAAAGCGTACCGGCAGTTTCTGGATCGCCACATCATGGACGACCTGGTCATAGGCGCGTTGCAGGAAAGTAGAATAGATGGCGGCAAAAGGCTTGTAGCCTTCAGTAGCAAGGCCGGCGGCGAAGGTCACCGCATGCTGCTCGGCAATGCCGACATCGAAAGTTCGCTTCGGAAACACCTCGCCGAAGAGATCGAGGCCGGTGCCGCTCGGCATGGCGGCGGTGATGGCGACGATGCGGTCGTCCTCGCGCGCTTCCTGGATCAGGCTTTCGGCGAAGACCTTGGTGTAGGCGGGCGCGTTGGCCGGCGCCTTGGCCTGCGCGCCGGTGATGACGTCGAACTTGTTGACGCCGTGATATTTGTCGGCTGCGGCTTCCGCCGGCGCGTAGCCCTTGCCCTTCTGGGTCACGACATGGATCAGCACCGGGCCTTTGCCATTGTCGCGGACGTTCTTCAGCACCGGAATCAGATGTTCGAGATTGTGCCCGTCGATCGGACCGATGTGATAGAAGCCGAGCTCCTCGAACAAGGTGCCGCCGGTGACGTAACCACGCGCATGCTCGACCGCACGGGTGATGGCGCGGTCGGCGCGCTTGCCGAGATAGGATGTCAGCTTCTTGCCGAAATCGCGCAGGCCGAGATAGGCCTTGCCAGAGGCGAGCCTCGCCAGATAGGCGCTCATGGCGCCGGTCGGCGGCGCGATCGACATGTCGTTGTCGTTGAGGATGACGATCAGCCGGGCGTCGAGCGCGCCGGCATTGTTCAGCGCCTCGAAGGCCATGCCGGCCGACATCGAGCCGTCGCCGATGACCGAAATGACATTGTTGCGGCCGCCCGACAGGTCGCGGGCCATGGCCATGCCGAGACCGGCCGAAATCGAGGTCGAGGAATGCGCGGCGCCGAACGGGTCGTATTCGCTCTCGGCCCGCCGGGTGAAACCGGAAAGGCCGCCTTCCTGGCGCAGCGTGCGGATACGGTCGCGGCGGCCGGTCAGGATCTTGTGCGGATAGGCCTGGTGGCCGACGTCCCAGATCAGCCGGTCCGCCGGCGTGTTGAAGACGTAATGAAGCGCAACCGTCAGCTCGACGACGCCGAGGCCTGCGCCAAGATGGCCGCCGGTCTGCGAGACAGCGTCGATGAGCTCGGCGCGCAATTCCGCGGCAAGCTGCGGCAGCGCGCTCTCATCAAGCGTCCGCAAATCCGCCGGAATGCGGACCTTGTCGAGCAGCGGCGTGTCTGGCTTCACTCGGGCGCGTCCTGCCTTATCGATCGAACACGGCGCTACCAGCAGATTGCGCCATAATCATGCGCGGCAATAGTCCGCCGGCGGGCGAATGTAAATGTGCGTCAGTGACGCGTGCTACGCTGCAAGGTGTATTGAGATTCAGGTCAGGCCGCGCCGAAAATGATGGATTCCGAGAACCGGAGCGTACTCAAAGTACGTGAGCACCGGAAGCGCAGGAAACCGGCATTTGCAGGCCGGCCTCACCTGAATATCAACACACCTTAGTTCTCGGGCAGCGGGATGAACTCTTCCTCATCGCCAGGAACGATATCGAAGCGGCCCGTCTTCCATTCCTGCTTGGCCTGCTCGATGCGTTCCTTGGAGGACGAGACGAAATTCCACCAGATGTAGCGCTTGGAGCCCAGCGAAGCGCCGCCGAACAGCATGAAATGCGCGCCGCGCTCGGAGGAAACGACTATCTCCTCGCCCGGCTTGAACACCAGGAGCCGCTCGGCCGGGAAAACATCGCCGGCGATCGAGACGTCGCCTTCTAGCGTGTAGATGGCGCGCTCCTCGGCATCGGCCGGAATCTTCACGCTGGCACCGGCGGCCAGCCTGAGATCGGCGTAGAGCGTGTCGGAAGCGGTGGCCACGGGCGAGCGAAGGCCTGAGAACGCGCCAATGACGACGCGGCCGCTGACACCCTCGGCATCGATCTGCGGCAGGCGGGCCACCGACGTGTTCGCGAACACCGGAGCGATCTCCTCCTTGCCGTCGGGCAGCGCCAGCCAGGTCTGCAGGCCGGAGACCGACATCGGCGCGCCGCGCAATTCCTGCGGCGTGCGCTCGGAATGAACGATACCGCGCCCCGCGGTCATCAAATTTACGTCGCCGGGCGCGATCACCATTTCGGTGCCGAGCGAATCGCGATGCCTGATCCTGCCGTCGAACAGATAGGTGACGGTGGAAAGCCCGATATGCGGATGCGGGCGCACGTCGAGCGCGTGGCCGGCGCGCAGGATCGCCGGGCCCATGCGGTCGAAGAAGATGAACGGCCCGACCAGCCGGCGCTTCGCTGTCGGCAAAGCGCGGCGCACCTCGAAGCCGCCAATGTCCTTGGCGTTCGGAACGACCATCAGCTCGATCTGGTCGCAGGCGAAGGCATCGCCGGGTTCAGGATCGTTTCCCGGAAAGAAGCTCATGTCGGATCCTCAGGCGAAACGCAGCGCCGACCTGGCCTTCGCCTTGGCAGCTTCTTCCTCGCGGTTGCGCGGTTCCTGATTGGTTTCGAGCGAATCGATCAATTCGCGCGCGACAGCGGCGATCGCCTCGACGGCATGGTAGAAGGCATGCTCGTTGCGCTTGGACGGCTTGGTCGAGCCGCTCAGCTTGCGCACGAATTGCAGCGCTGCGTCATGCACTTCGTCATTGGTCGCCGGCGGCTCGAAATTGGCCAAGGTCTTGATGTTGCGGCACATGGCTTGAACTCCTTACCTGCTTTCTTTGCCCTTACCCGGTCTGAGATCATCCGCTGAGGTGTTGAGATTCAGGTCAGGCCGAGCCGAAAATGGTGGTTTCCGAGAACCGGAGCGGAGCGTACTTGAAGTACGTGAGCACCGGAAGCGCAGGAAGTTGCCATTTGCAGGCCGGCCTCACCTGAATATCAACACCTCAGTCGGCGTCCAGCGGTTCAGTTCCCACCGGCTTGCCGTCGCGCGACAGCCTGATCTTCTCGACCTTGTCCTCGGCCGCTTTCAGCAGCCGGTCGCAATGCGCCTTCAGCGCCTCGCCGCGCTCATAGATCTTGATCGACTGGTCGAGCGGAACGTCGCCGCGCTCAAGATCATCGACGATCTTCTCCAGCGCGTCGAGCGCCTGTTCGAAGCTCATCGCCTTGACGTCCTCATTGCCTTCCAATGCCATACCCTATCCCTTCATCAGCCGCCCGACATGGGCGGCGACTGAAAATGCCAGTCCCTGCAGATCGTAGCCGCCTTCCAACAGGCTGACGAGCCTGTTGGAGCTATGGCGCCCGGCGCGTTCCATCAATTGCCCGGTCGCCCAGTCGAAATCGTCCTCGGTCAGGTTGATCTCGGCCAACGGGTCGCGATGGTGCGCATCGAAGCCGGCGGAAATGATGATCAGGTCCGGCGCGAACGCGTCGATCGAGGGCAGCACGCGCGACAAGAAGGCGTCGCGGAAGAGATCGCTGCCGGTCTGCGGCGCCAGCGGCGCGTTGACGATATTGCCGGCGCCGGTCTCGCTCTTCGCGCCGGTGCCTGGGTAAAGCGGCATCTGGTGCGTCGAGCAGTAGAGAACCGACGGGTCGTCCCAGAAGATGTCCTGCGTGCCGTTGCCGTGGTGGACATCCCAGTCGACGATGGCGACGCGCTCGGCCTGGTGTTTCTTCTGCGCGTATCGGGCGGCGATCGCCGCCGTGTTGAACAGGCAGAAGCCCATTGCCGTGGTCTTTTCGGCATGATGTCCAGGCGGACGCGCGGCGACGAAGACGTTTGCCGCACGGCCCTCGAAGACGTCGTCCACCGCCGCGTTGGCACCGCCGATCGCCGTCACCACGGCCTGCCAGCTTTTCGGGCTGGCGCTGGTATCGGCGTCGATCGACACGATCCCGCTCTCAGGGATCGCCCCGCGCACGCGCTCGACGAAATCCTCCGGGTGCGCATAGAGGATGGTTTTCTCGTCGCCTTCCGGCGCCTTGACGCGGTCGAGCGCCGCAAAAGCCTCGTCATCCAGCACGCGCTCGATGGCGCGCAGGCGGTCTGGCCGCTCGGGGTGACCGGGCGGCGTGAGGTGTTCGAGGAAGATCGGATGCGTGTAGAGACGGGTGGTCATGGCGCCTAATCTAGGGGCCTATGCCCGCAATGACCATGTTTGGCAGCCGAATGGCTGGGGAAAATCGCGTCTTGCCGTGTCGCTAACGCCATTGGCGCGGCCCAAGCTTCGCTGTAAGGTCGCGTCGCTGCCTGGTGCCCGCGACGCGGGAGAATCGGGAACACGGTTGAATTCCGTGGCGTGCCCAACACTGTAAGGGGGACCGCGCCGGCAAACGCCACTGTCGAAGACGGGAAGGCGCCGGATGCGGGACGATCCCGAGCCAGAAGACCGGCCCGGCAGACATGGTTTTCCGCTTGGTCAGGCGGGGAACTGCTTGTCGCAAGGGGAAAAGCGATGACGGCAGCAGCGATCGCCACGAGCGGCGACGACTTTGACCAATTGGCGCGCGACGCGGTCTACCGGGCCATGTTCACCAGGCGCGACGTGCGCAGCCATTTCGTCCCCGACGATCTCGATGACAATGTGCTGGCGCGGCTCATCACCGCCGCGCATCACGCCCCGTCGGTCGGCTATATGCAGCCGTGGAATTTCATCGTCATCCGCGATGCCGAGCGGCGCAGACAAGTGCGCGACCTGTTCCTCGCCGCGCGCGAGCAGGAGTTGCCGGCGATCGAGGCGGAACGGCAGGCGCTCTACCGCAAGCTGAAACTCGAGGGCATTTGCGAAAGCGCGCTCAACCTGTGCATCACCTGCGACCGGCAGCGGTCGAAGGATTCGCCGCTCGGGCGTTGGCACAATCCGGAGATGGACCTCTACAGCACCGTCTGCGCGGTGCAGAATTTCTGGCTGGCGGCGCGGGCCGAAGGTGTCGGCGTTGGCTGGGTGAGCATCATCGAGACCGAGGCACTGAAGCGGCTTCTCGCGATCCCGGAGCATGTCACGCCGATCGCCTATCTGTGCGTCGGCCGCGTCTCGGCCTTCGCGCCGAAGCCGGACCTCGAGGCGCATGGCTGGGGCAAGCGCCTGCCGCTGCCCGAACTGGTCATGAGCGAGACGTTTCGGGGCGCCGGCGAGGCGCCGCTTAAATCGGCAATCGCAAAGCTCGGCAGCGCATCAAAGCCGTGATCAGGCGGCCCTCGGCGTATCCCAGCGCGAGCCGCCGCCGAAAGAGCCCAGCGCCTTGTCGCGCAGTTCCCTGAATTTGGACGAGGTCTCGGCGAGCCGGCGGTCCCATTCGGGATTGGGCGCCTGGCCTTCGATGGCATCGAAATAGACCTGCATCAGCGAGGCGATGGCGAAGGGCTCGATGAAGGCTGCCTTGAAGGCCCAGGCGAAGACGATGGCCAGCACGAAGGCCCAGCCGGCAAGCTGGCCCGGCATGACCCACAGAATGGCCGCCGCGGGCGCCAGCATCAACAGGAAGATGACGAAGGACACGCCCCACATGATCGCCGCCAACCAGACGGCGTTCTTGACCATGTGCTTGCCGTTCTGCGCGTAGAGCACGACGCCTTGCCTTGCCGTCTCGAAAGGCGAGCTCGAATTGATGCGGATATTGTAGCCGAGGATGATTTCGTCGACATAGGTCAGCGACAGGCGGATCACCGTGTTGATGAAGCTGACGATGCCGCTCAGGCCCGGAATGGGCAGGAAGGCGGCGATGCCGCCGATCAGGCCGGTGATGGCTCGGATGGCGCCCTTGACCAGCTGGTCGACGACGAAAAGGATGTTGGCCTCGGCAAAACGCTGGGTGACCACTTCCTTCGCGTAGGCGATCTGGCCCTGGCCGTCGGGGACATCTTGGCCGTCGATCAGATGCACCATGACGGCGATATGGCCCGCTTTCAACACATAGAGGATGTATTCGCGTATCCAGTAGACGGCGATCGAGACGACGCCGAAGCCGACCACGCCACCCCACAGCGCGAAGGACATCGGGCCGTCGGGATCGGTGGAGATGTGGCCGACGCCGTAGCCGACGCTGGCGCCCGTACCGGTCGCCATGATGTAGGCGACCGTGATGCCAAAATAGACGATCATGCGAAAGACGATGAACGGCCATGTCCGCATCATGATCGACACGGATCTGGCGATGCTGAAGTCCCACATGGCCCCGACTCCCCTCACCTTCAGAGTTGGCGGTGGAGGATGCGCTCGCCCCGGCGATTGTCAATCGCGGCAGGGTTGCGCCGGCCCGAAACCGGTGCATAAGCCGGTGGCTTGATTACCCGAGCGTGCCGTCAAGGCTTCTTTCGCAAGCCTTCGAGCAACTGCTTGAAGGCCGTGATCGCTTTTTTCGAGGCCGCCTCGGGGTCCGTCGAATTGGCGATGCGCTGCGCGGCCTGGCTGCTGGCGCCATTGATCAGCCGTGAGGTCGTCTCGGGATCAAGCTCCGGAACGACCTCGCCCTCTTCCTGCAGCCTGGTCAGATGGTTGGTCATCGAGGCGGTGCAGGCGCTGGCATTCGGCCACTGCGCCGGATCGCCGAGCACCGCCGGGCCATCGCGGAACATGATCCGCTGGATTTCCGGCTCGAGCGCCATCTCGATATAGGTGGTGCATTCGTCGACGAAATGCTGCCAGCGGGTGGGCGCTTTCGAAGCCACCTCGTTCACCCGCACAGCCATTTCGCCGTCGATCTCGGCGATCACCGCCTGCAGCAGTCCCTTCTTGTCACCGAAATGATGGTAGAGCGCGCCGCGCGTGAGGCCGGCCGACGCGGTGAAATCGTCCATCGAGGCCTCGGCATAGCCGATCGTGCCGAAAGCATGGCGAGCGGCTGCGATCAGCTTGGCGCGCGTCTCGGCGATCATCTCCTTGCGCGGTCTGTGCATGGTTCTGGCCCTATTCACATACGCATCGTATGCCAATTGACATACGTGACGTATGAACTATCTCACAGTCATACGCAGCGTATGTAATTTTAGTATGCGCCGTTGTCGAGGAGCAGGATCATGCGAAACCCTTATTCGGACATCTTTCGGGCTCCCGGCACGAAAGGCTTTGCCGCGGCGGCTTTCATCGCGCGCTTGCCGATCGCCATGGCCCCGATCGGCATCGTGGCGATGCTGTCGCAGACGCATGGCGAATACTGGCTGGCCGGCGCCGTCTCGGCGACCTACGCGCTGGTCAATGCTTTCCTGTCGCCGCAAGGGTCGCGGCTGGTGGACCGACGTGGCCAGACGGCGATCGCAGCACCCATGACGCTCGTCTCGGTGCTTTCCTTCGCGACATTGATCGTCGCGGCCAACCAGCACTGGCCTATCTGGACGTTGTTCAGCTCGGCGCTACTTGCCGCCGCCATGCCCAGCATCCCGGCGCTGGTCCGGGCGCGCTGGACCGAGATCTTCCGCGACCGGCCGGAGCTCAACACGGCGTTCGCCTTCGAATCGGCCGCCGACGAACTGGTCTATGTCGCCGGCGCCTCGCTGTCGGTGGGCTTGAGCGCCGCGCTGTTCCCGGAAGCCGGCATGGTGGTCAGCACATTGCTGCTTGCGCTCGGCTCGGCGGCATTCCTGCTGCAGCGCTCGTCCGAGCCGCCGGTCCGCCCGGCCGAACATGGCGCGGCCGGCTCGGCGATCCGCCTGCGGCCGGTGCAGATCATCACCTTCGCACTGATATTCGTCGGCGCGACCTTCGCCACGACGGAAGTGACGACGGTGGCGATCACCAAGGAGCTTGGCCAGCCTGAGGCGGCGAGCCTCGTCATCGGCGTCTATGCACTGGGATCCTTCGTGCTGGGCATCATCGTCGGCGCGCTCAGCCTCAAGGTGCCGCTGCAGCGGCAATTGGCCCTTGCAGTCAGCGTGATCGCGCTCACCACCTTGCCGCTCCTCTTCGTTGACACGGTGCCGACTCTGGCGCTGGCGGTGTTCGTCAGCGGCGTCGCGATCTCGCCGACCTTCATCACCGCCTTCGGCCTGATCGAGCGCCACGTGCCGCCGGCGATGCTCACCGAAGGCGTCACCTGGGTGACGACCGGCATCGGCATCGGCATGGCGCTGGGTTCCTTCGCCGCCGGCTGGATGGTCGACACTTTCGGTCCGCAGAACGGGTTTTGGGTTTCGGTCGCGGCCGGCGCCGTCGCGCTCGTCACCGTGCTCGCCGGTCAATGCCGGTTGGCGACGGACGATTGCGATGTGGACAGGGGCGAGGCGGTGGTTCCGGCGGAGTGATCGAACGAAGCGTCCAGCACTCGTTTCGCCAGCGTTCGGAATTGGCCGAGACCCTCGCGACTTCGTCATCCACGGGCGGAGCGACGCGAAGCGGAGCGCAGACCCGAGGATCCATTCCGTGACCTTGATCATAGAGCGCAGCGGAGCAGAATTCTGAACCGTCGCGGCGCTTCGAGGTCACGGAATGGATCCTCGGGTCTGCGCGCGTCGCTTCGCTCCTTGCTCCGCCCGTGGATGACGACGTCGCGGAGGCTTCCGCCAATCGCCTGCGTCGCGGAGGCTTCCATCAATCAGACTGCCGCTAGGACCTCTGGCGCGTCAGGTCCTTCGACGGACTACAGAATCTCCGTTTTGGCGATATGGATGCCAAATCCTTCAAGACCGACATAGTGGCGCTCGCGCGAGGCGATCAGGTTGATCGAGGAGATGCCCAGGTCCCTGAGAATCTGGGCGCCAAGGCCGATCTCGCGCCATTCGTTCTCGCGGCGGCGGGCTTCTTCGTGGTCCTCGCGCTCGCCGCTCGCGGGCCGCTTACGCTCCTGATGGGCGACACCGACCGAGCCTTCACGCAGATAGACGATGACGCCGCGCCTGCGCTCGCCCATCGCCCTCATGATGCCGTCGAGCCGGTGGCTGGTGCCGAAGACGTCGGTGACGACATCTTCCGAATGCAGCCGTACCGGCACCTCCTCGCCATCGCGGATGTCGCCGAAGACGACCGCGAGATGGTGCATGGAATCCCAGGGCAGCGTGTAGGTGAAGGCCTGGGCCTTGCCGCCGGGCGTGTCGATGTCGGAGCAGGCGACGCGTTCGACCAGCGTCTCCTTGCGCTGGCGATAGGCGATGAGGTCGGCGACCGAGACCTGCTTCAGCCCATGTTCCTCGGCAAAGGCCTGCACTTGCGGCCCGCGCTTGACCGTGCCGTCGTCATTGACCAGTTCAGAGATGACGCCGACCGGCGGCAGACCGGCGAGCTTGCAGAGATCGACCGCGGCCTCCGTATGGCCGGAGCGCATCAAGACGCCGCCTTCGCGCGCGATCAGCGGGAAGATGTGGCCGGGACGCACGAAATCCGACGGGCCGACATTGCCATTGGCAAGGTTGCGCACGGTGAGCGTGCGGTCGTCGGCGGAAATGCCGGTCGTGGTGCCATGCTTGAAATCGACGCTGACGGTGAAGGCGGTGGTGTGCGCGGAATCATTATCCGCCACCATCGGCGCAAGGTTCAGCCGCCTCGCGTCCTCGCGCAGCATCGGCGTGCAGACGATGCCGGAGGTGTTGCGGACGATGAAGGCCATCTTCTCCGGCGTGCAATGGACGGCGGCGACGATCAGGTCGCCCTCGTTCTCGCGCCCGTCATCGTCCATGACGACGACGATCTCGCCGCGCTCGAAGGCGCGGATCGCTTCGACGATCTTCTTCTGGTCGTATGGCATCGGCGCTCGCTTCGCTCGCAAGGGAGTAGGGGAATAGGGCAGTAAGGGAATAGGGGAAGGAAAAAGTTTTGGCCACCGGGCAAGCGTTGGCCTACTGCCCCACTGCCCTATTCCCCTACTCCCTTCCTGTCTGTCCTCTGTGCCGCAGATAATGATCGGCGATCGCGCAGGCAACCATGGCCTCGCCGATCGGCACGGCGCGGATGCCGACGCACGGGTCGTGGCGGCCCTTGGTCACCACCTCGACATCCTTGCCGTCCTTGTCGATCGACTGGCGCGGGGTCAGGATCGAGGAGGTCGGCTTGACGGCGAAACGGGCCACAATCGCCTGTCCTGTCGAGATGCCGCCCAGTATGCCGCCGGCGTTGTTGGACAGAAACACTGGCTTGCCGTCATTGCCCATGCGCATCTCGTCGGCGTTCTGTTCGCCGGTGATGCGGGCCGCCTCGAAACCATTGCCGATCTCGACGCCCTTGACGGCGTTGATCGACATCAGGCCGGACGCGATGTCCTGGTCGAGCTTGGCATAGATCGGCGCGCCGAGGCCGGGCGGCACGCCGTCGGCGACGATCTCGATCACCGCGCCGACCGAAGAGCCGGCCTTGCGGATGCCGTCGAGATAGGCGGTGAAGACCGGGACCGAGGCCGGATCCGGGGTGAAAAACGGGTTTTCGGCGTCGCCGACGAAATTCCAGTTCCAGTTGGCGCGGTCGATGGACTTTTCGCCCATCGACACCAGCGCGCCGCGCACCACCATGCCGGGCACTATCCGGCGCGCCAGGGCGCCGGCCGCCACCCGCGCTGCCGTCTCACGCGCCGAGGAGCGGCCGCCGCCGCGGTGATCGCGCAGCCCGTATTTGACGTCGTAGGTGTAGTCGGCATGGCCCGGCCGATACTGGCGGGCGATCTCGCCATAGTCCTTGGAGCGCTGGTCGACATTCTCGATCAGCATCGACACCGGCGTGCCAGTGGTGATCATCGTCTCGCCGTCCTCGTCGAGGATGAAGCCGGACAGGATCTTGACCTCGTCCGGCTCGCGGCGTTGGGTGACGAAGCGCGACTGTCCGGGCCGCCGGCGGTCGAGCTCGGCCTGGATATCCTCGCGCTTGAAGCGGATGCCGGGCGGGCAGCCGTCGACAACGCAGCCGAGCGCGGCGCCATGGCTTTCACCCCAGGTGGTGACTCGAAAGAGGTGGCCGAATGTGTTGTGCGACATGAGGATACGCCCTGCCCGGTGAGGGAACCCGGTTAAGGCTGCCTTCTATTGGCGTTTTCCACAGTGGTCAAACGCTGATCGGGTGTGCATCAAACTGTGATGTGGCGGATTTAGTTTTGACACATTCGGTTGGTTTCTGCTCTCTTCCCATCCGCCGTTGAGGACCCGCCGCTGACAAGCCGGCGCAATGACCTAAAGAGGACGACGATGCGTACCCTGATTGGCGCGGCCTGCGCCATGTTGCTGATTTCCACCGCCGCCGCGTTCGCCGGCCAGACCGAAGGCCTGATCAAGAAGGTCGACAAGGACACGCTGACGCTGACGCTCGACGACGGCAAGGCCTACAAGCTCAACGCCGAGACCGACATCGACTCGCTGAAGCCCGGCATGGACATCGTCATCGCCTATGACGTGACCAATGGCGAGAATGTCGTGACGGACATGCAGTTGCCCGACAGCGACCAGAACTGAATTCAGGTGAGGCCGGCCTGCAAATGGCGGCTTCCTGCGCTTCCGGTGCTCACGTATGAAAAGTACGCTCCGCTCCGGCCTTCGCCGGCCGAAGCTCTCATGAGGGTCTCCGCGCTATGAAGGCTACGGCCGGCGTAGGCCGGTTCTCGGAACCCACCATTTTCGACTCGGCCTGACCTGAATTCGCCAGGCCGCGCCTAGCGTCTCCGCGACGGAGCTTCGCTCCTGCTTCGCCCTAGAATGACGAAGCGGAGTGCCTTCAAAGCCACTCCAGGCTGCGGCCCTCCAGCCGGAGCAGGCGGTCCTGCGGGACATCGAGGCTGGCGGCCTCCTCCTTGGAAATGCCAGTGACCAAGCGGAAGAAGCAGCGCATGACGCCGCCATGGGTGACGCAGACCGTCGGCCGGCGTAGCGCGTCCAGCCACGGCTTTATCCGCTCGAGCAGCATTTCGTAGCTTTCCGCGCCCTCGCCCGGCGGCTGGAAATCCCACTTCGCTGCGCGGCGACTTTTGGTCGAACCCGGGACACGCTTTTCGAGTTCGGCAAAGGTGAAACCCTGCCAGTCGCCGAAGCTTAGCTCCACCAGGCGTGGATCGGTGCGGTAGGCGGAAGGATCGAGCCCCATCGCAGCGCGCATCAGCTCCATCGTCTCGCGCGTGCGCCGCATCGGGCTGGCGACAAAATCGAAATCCGCAGGATTTCCGATGAGTTCCGCCAACCGTCGGCCGTTTTGCGTCGCCTGCTCGCGGCCAAGTTCGTTGATATCGGTATCGGCCTGGCCCTGCAGGCGGCGCTCGGCATTCCACTCGGTCTGGCCGTGACGCGCGATGTAGACGAGCGGATACATCAGGTCTTCCAAGGTCGGGCGCTTTTTGCTTTTCAAGCAATTCCGGACGGAAAACCGCTTCGCACTTTTCCTGGAAGTTGCTTGGACGCTGGATAAGCGGAGAGGATCAGTCCTTGACGGTCGAGATATCCGGCGCGTCGACCGCCTTCATGCCGACGACATGGTAGCCGGAATCGACATGATGAACCTCGCCGGTCACGCCGCGCGACAGGTCCGACAGGAAATAGACGCCGGAATCACCGACCTCTTCCTGGGTGACCGTCTGCTTCAGCGGCGAATTGTACTCGTTCCACTTCAGGATGTAGCGGAAATCGCCGATGCCGGAGGCGGCCAGCGTCTTGATCGGACCGGCGGAGATCGCGTTGACGCGGATCTTCTTGGCCCCGAGATCGACCGCGAGATAGCGTACGCTGGCCTCGAGCGCCGCCTTGGCGACGCCCATGACGTTGTAATGTGGCATCACCTTCTCGGCGCCGTAATAGGTCAGCGTCAAAAGCGAGCCGCCATCGGTCATCAGCGGCTCGGCGCGCTTGGCGATGGTGGTGAAGGAATAGACCGAAATGTCCATGGTCCGCAGGAAATTGTCGCGCGTCGTCTCGACATAACGGCCGGTGAGCTCGTCCTTGTCGGAAAAGGCGATGGCGTGGACGAGGAAGTCGAGCTTGCCCCAGTGCTTGGCGATGTCGGCGAAGACCGCGTCGAGGCTTTCCGGGTCGGTGACGTCGCAATGGCCTGCGACATGCGCGTTGAGTTCGGCCGCGAGCGGCTCGACGCGCTTCCTGAAGGCCTCGCCCTGATAGGTCAGAGCGATTTCGGCGCCGTGATCGACGCAGGCCTTGGCGATGCCGAAAGCGATCGACCGATTGTTGGCGACGCCCAGGATCAGGCCCCGCTTACCGGCCATCAGGCCCTGTCCACCCGCCATGTGCAAGCTCTCCGCAAGAATATCTGCTTTGTGGAGAGCCTATCGCACAGGCACAAAGCCCCTTCAAGCGCTCAAAAGACACTGCAACAGGAACAAAATTCCCTCAATCAGCCTTTTCTGCGGCGCATCAGGGCCTCGAGCTCGGCATCGCCGCCCTCCGGCAGCATCAGCCGAACATGGGCATAGAGATCGCCATGGCCGCCTGCCTTTTCCGGCAGGCCCCTGCCCTTGAGGCGCAGCACCTTGTCCGAGCTCGACCATGCGGGCACGTTGACCGCGAGCTTGCCGGTCGGCGTCTCGACCGCCACTTTGGCGCCAAGCACCGCATCGGCCAGATCGACGGGAAGATCGACATGCAGGTCGCGGCCTTCGATGCGATAGCGCGAATGGCGGCGGATGTGGATCTTGACCAGCGCGTCGCCAGGCTGGCCCGGACCCTGCTCGCCCTGGCCCTTCAAGCGGATCGTCTGGCCATCCTCGACATAGGCCGGCAGCTTGACCGCCACCTTGCGGCCGTCGGGGAACATCGCCGTCACCTTATCGGCGGTGGCTGCCTCCTCGACGCTGATATCCATGGTGACGTTGAGGTCCGCGGCCTGGACCGGCTGACGGCGGTCGGCCCGGCCGGCGCCGCGGGCGCCGGAGAAGGCATCGCCAAAAATCTGGCTGAAGATGTCGCTGTTGCCGTCGAACGGATCGCCGCCCGGGCGCCCGCTGCGAAATTCGAAATGCGCGCCGCCGGGGCCTTGCTGACGGCGGAATCCGGCAAACGGATCGCCGCCGGCTGCGCCTTCAAAGCCCTGGAATTTAGGCTTGCCGTCGGCGTCGATCTCGCCGCGATCGTAGGCGGCGCGCGTCTTCTCATCGCCGACGATCTCGTAAGCCTGGTTGGCGGCGGCAAAACGGTCCTTCGCCTTCGGATCATTCGGATTCTGGTCCGGATGATACTTCTTGGCGAGCTTGCGGTAAGCCGATTTTATGTCCTTGGCCGATGCGTTCTTGGCAACGCCCAGCACCTCATAGGGGTCGCGCATGCTTCCTGCCTGCATGAGAGAATGGATTTATGAGTCGCCTCCTATATGCGCTCGCATAGGAAGAAATTCCAGTGGCGCAAGGGCAATTGGCGCCCGAAAATCAGAGTGCCGGACAATCAGAGCGCCTTGAATTCATGCATGCGCCAGCCGCCGGCCTCGGCTAGGCACAGCTCGCCCTTGTAGAGGGCGACGCCGTCGAAGCTCTCGCGCGTGGCGCTGAAGCGGCGACAGGTCAGGCCGCCATCCTTCAGTTCCACCAGTTCGGTGATCGCGCCGCGGGACCCGGTCCCGGCATTGGCCCATGGCACCGCTTGGCCGGCAAGCTCCTTCAAGTCGGCGGAGGAAACGGCGTTGCCGATGGTGGTCTGGTCGGAGTCCTTATCAGCCGCCGGGGCAGCCGGCGACGACGGCGCGCTGGAGGTGATGATCGAGCGGTCGACGTCGGCCTTTTCGAGGCTGAAGCCGCCGGCACCGCAAGCGGCAAGCGGTAGCGCCAACGTCACGACCACAGCCTTGACGCTGGCAGAAGCGATAACGCCCCATTGCCTGCTGTCAAAAGCTTGCGCGATACGCGACAATCGGCCAACTCCTCCCGCAACGGTAAAAATTCGGAAAACTATGAACGAAACTGAGTTAACAAGCAGTGACTTCACCGAGGCCGCGGAGCCGTTCAGGCTCTTTGCCGCATGGCTGGAGGACGCCACCAAAAGCGAGCCCAACGATCCCAACGGCGTGGCGCTGGCAACCGTCGACGCCGACGGCATGCCGGATGTGAGAATGGTGCTGCTCAAGGGGTTCGACGAAAAGGGATTTGTCTTCTACACGAATTTCGAGAGCGCCAAGGGCCGCGAGATTCTTGGCAGCATGAAGGCGGCGATGTGCTTCCACTGGAAATCGCTGCGCCGCCAGGTGCGGATACGCGGGCCGGTGGAGATCGTCAGCGACGCCGAGGCCGACGCCTATTACGCGACACGCCCGCGCGGCAGCCGCATCGGCGCCTGGGCCTCGAAACAGTCGCGGCCGCTGGAGAGCCGCTTCGCGCTGGAAAAGGCGGTAGCCGAATACACGGCGCGCTACGCCATCGGCGAGATCCCGCGACCGAAACATTGGTCGGGTTTCCGCATCCTGCCGCAGACAATCGAGTTCTGGCAGGACAGGCCGTTCCGCCTGCACGACCGCATCCTTTTCTCGCGCAACGCCGCCGGCTGGGACAAGACGCGGCTTTATCCTTGAACGGTGCCGCAGGCGAAGGGCTCAGCCCTTCTTGCGCGTCATGAACGCAGTCAGCGCCGCGCACGCCTCGTCGGAGGTCAGCCGCTCGCGGAAATGTTCGCTTTCGACCTCGATGCGGGCGATCAATTCTTCGCGCGGCGCGCGCATCAGGTCGCGCGCGATCTTCAGCGCCTCAGGCGGCTTGGCCGCGATGTCGGCGGCGGCCGCCAACACGGCGCTTTCGAGGGAGTCTTCCGCGACGACATCGTAGATCATACCCGCGGCCTTGGCGCGCTCGGCCGAAAAGCCTTCGCCCAGGCCGAGCAACGCGAAGGCGCCCTGCCGGCCAAGCAGCCGCGGCGCGATCAGACTGGAGCCGGCTTCAGGCACCAGGCCGAGATCGACGAAGGGCGTGCGGAACAGCGTGCGCGGCGTGGCGAAGGTCAGGTCGCAATGCAGGTTGAGCGTGGTGCCGATGCCGACGGCGATGCCGTCGACGCCCGACACCATCGGCTTTTCGGCCTTGGCCAGCGCCATCAGGAAATCCCAGACCTCGTTGCCGCCCTCGCCGCCTGTGGCGATGACCAGGAAATCGGCCAGGTCGTTGCCGGCGGAAAAGGCGCCTGGAACGCCGAGGAAGACATGGACGCGGACCGCCGGATCGGCATCGCCTTCGGCCAGCGCCGCCGACATCTTCGCATACATGGCGCGCGTCAGCGCGTTCTTCTTGTCCGGGCGGTTGATGCGGATGATCTGCACGGCGCCCTGGCGCTCGACGAGGATATGGTCTGTCACGATTTTTTCCTTGTGAACGTCAAGCGGAAATCAGTTGCTTGCCGGCGGCGGCGAGGCTCTCGGCGCCATTGACGACACGCTCCTTCAGGGCGCGCGTCTCGCCGAGCAGGTTCTCGGCAAAGAAGCGGCAGAGCGCGACGCGGCCGCGGTCGGCCAGCCCGGCCTGCGCCAGATAGGCGCCGCCGGCAGCGAGCGAGATCAGGCGCAGATAGGGCGTGGCACCGGCCATCGCGGCGTCGGTCTTGCCATCGGCCATGAGCTTCTGCAGGAACCGCGTCGCCTCTTCGAGATCGGCCAGCGCACGGTCGAGATTGTCGGCGGTGCGGCCGAAACCCTCAATGTTGGAGATGCGCACCGCATCGGCCACCGCTTTCAATTCGCCGATATAGGAATGCACATGCTCGCCGCCGCCGAGCGGCAGCTTTCGCGCCACAAGGTCGATCGCCTGGATGCCGTTAGTGCCTTCATAGATCGGCGCGAT
Source organism: Mesorhizobium sp. CA5 (assembly GCF_020165105.1). Taxonomy (NCBI): domain Bacteria; kingdom Pseudomonadati; phylum Pseudomonadota; class Alphaproteobacteria; order Hyphomicrobiales; family Phyllobacteriaceae; genus Mesorhizobium; species Mesorhizobium sp. CA5. Next base: position 22,693 of record NZ_JAIUHJ010000006.1, read on the forward strand.
GCGCGCATCGCGATAGAGCGCGGCGGCACCGGTCTCCTCGATGAAGCCCATGCCCCCGTGCACCTGGACACCGATGGAGGCGACCTCGACGCCGACATCGGTCGAGAAGGCTTTAGCGAGCGGCGTCAGCAGGTTGGCGCGGTCGCGCCAATTGGCGGCGGCCTCGCCCTGGTCGACGCGCGCGCGGTCGATGGCGTGGGCGCAGGAATAGGCGATCGAGCGCGCGATCTGGGTCAGCGCCTTCATGGTGAGCAGGTTGCGCTGTACATCGGGGTGATGGACGATCGGCGCCATGCCAGCGCCCGTATAAGCGGAAACCTTGCCTTGGCGGCGCTCGTTGGCATAGGCGATCGCCTTCTGCGTGGCGGTCTCGGCCACCGCCACGCCCTGCATGCCGACGGCAAGGCGGGCGTTGTTCATCATGGTGAACATGCAGGCCAGACCCTTGTTCTCCTCGCCGATCAGCCACCCGATGGCGCCGGGTGTGGAGCCTCGAAAACCGTCGCCGTAGATCATGGTGCAGGTCGGCGAGGCATGGATACCGAGCTTGTGCTCGAGGCCGGAACAGAAGACGTCGTTGCGGGCGCCGAGCGAACCGTCGTCGTTGACGAAAAACTTCGGCACCAAAAACAGCGAGATGCCGCGCGTGCCGGCCGGCGCGTCGGGCAGCCTGGCCAGCACCAGATGCACGATGTTGTCGGTGAAATCGTGCTCGCCGTAGGTGATGAATATCTTCTGCCCGAAGATGCGGTAGGTGCCGTCGCCGACCGGCTCGGCGCGCGTACGCAAGGCCGCGAGGTCCGAGCCCGCCTGCGGTTCGGTCAGGTTCATCGTCCCCATCCACTCGCCGGAGACGAGTTTTGCCAGGTATTTGGCCTTGAGTTCCTCCGAGGCGTGTTTGTCGAGCGCCTCGACCGCGCCCATGGTCAGCGTCGGGCCGATGCCGAAGGCCATGGCGGCGGAGTTCCACATTTCGAGCGCGGCGACGCCGAGCATGGTCGGCAGGCCTTGGGCGCCGAATTCTTCCGGACCGGACAGCGCGTTCCAGCCGCCTTCGATCCAGCGCCGGTAGAGTTCCTTCCAGCCGGGCGGCGTGGTGACGGCGGCGTCCTTCAGCACAGCGCCTTGCTCGTCGCCGATCTTGTAGAGCGGAGCAACCTCCTCGCTGGCGAAACGGCCGGCCTCGGCCAGGATCGCGTCGACAAGGTCCTCGCCGAGATCGCCAAAAATGCCGGCGTCAAGCGCCGGCTTCAGCCCCGCCACCTGCTTCAGCGTGAAGGCGATGTCCTCGACCGGCGCGCGATACATGTCTGCTCCTCCCATTCCGGCCGAGCGTAGGCGCATGGCCGAAGCGAAGCCATCCACCTTTGGGCCGGCCTCACGCCTTCTTTTTACGTAAACGTCAACTTTTGTCACGCGGATTTTGCTTGGACTTCGTCATCCACGGGCGGAGCGGGAGCACCGCGAACGCGTAGAGCCGAGGATGGGCCTGACAACCGGAAAACCGCGTCCGCTTTTCCTGGATTACCAGCCGGATGTAATTCGGCGTAGAATTTTGAATGGTAATTGCAACATTGAGATTGGCCGTGGCCTTCGCGATTTCGTCATTCTATGGCGGAGCAAGGAGCGAAGCGACGCGCGCAGACCATAGATCCATTCCGTTACTTTGAGGCGCTTCTACGGTGCAGAATTCTACTCCGCTGCATCCCACGGCCAAGGTCACGGAATGGATCCTCGGGTCTACGCGTCCGCTGCGCTCCCGCTCCGCCCGTGGATGACGAAGCTCGGACGCTGCGCTGATCTCCGGAGTCTGCGATTGCTTCGTTGGGGCAAGCGAACCTTCGCGCTGGTCCAAGCGTCCGAAATCGCGCAGAAACAAAACGGTCTCTCAACGTATGCTGCGTCCCACCGCCTGCAGCGCCAGGAAGGCTTCGTAGCGCCTGTCATGCCAAGCCCGCATTTCACCGGTCGCCGGGGTGAAAACCTCGCCAAGCCGCGACATGGCAGGCATGGCGGTCGAAAGGTTCGCATACCGGCCGGCGGCGACCGCTCCGAGCATCGCAGCGCCCAGCAGCACCGGTTCGGGCGATTGCGAGGCGGCGACCGGCAAGCCGGCGGCGTCGGCAAGCAGCTGTCGCACCAGCGGCGACTGCCCGGCGCCGCCGCTGATGACGATGGTATCGACCGCATGGCCGGACGACGCCATCGCCGCCACGATCTGGCGCACGCCGTAGCCGAGCCCGCAAAGCCCGGCCACGTAAAGCCCGACGAGATTATCGACGGAACGGTCCGTGCCAAGCCCGGCGATCAGGCCGCGCGCGTCCGGATCGGCCAAAGGCGAGCGATTACCGAGGAATTCGGGCACGACGTGGATGCTTCCCGCGAGTGTGGCGGCGGCCGACAGGTCGGGCGAACCCGCCGTGGCGGCCGCAGCCAGCCAATCGACCAGCGATTTGCCCTCGGCCGCGGCGCGCGCGGAGGCCTCGGCCTCGGCCGGGTGGAAATGCACCAGGAGATCAATGGCCGCTCCGGCCGCCGACTGGCCGCCTTCGCTCAGCCAGAGCCCGGGCACCATGGCGGAATAGTAGGGTCCCCAGACTCCCGGAACGAAGGCCGGGCCTTCGCTGCTTGCCATGGTGCAGGCAGAGGTGCCGAGCACATAGGCCATGCGCGAGGCGATGGTGCCGGCTTCGCCCGCAGCCCCCACGGTGCCGACGCCGCCGGCATGGGCGTCGATCAGCCCGGCAGCGACAACGGTGCCTGGAACCAGTCCCAATTCACCGGCGGCCGCTTCCGTCAGGCCGGCGCCCAGCGCCGTGCCGGGATCGACCACGTCGGTGCCGATGCGGATAAAACCCTCGTCGGCAAGCTCGCCGAGCCCCACGGCATGGAAATAGCTTTCGTCCCAGCGCCGTTTGTGGCCGAGATAGGTCCATTTGCAGGCGAGCGTGCAGACCGAGCGGGCAAGGCTGCCCGTGGCGCGCCATGTGAGATAGTCGGCGAGGTCGAAGAAATGCCGCGCTTGGGCAAAGGTCGCCGGCAGGTTCTCCTTCAGCCACAAAAGCTTCGGCGTCTCCATCTCGGGCGAAATGACGCCGCCGACATAGTCGAGGACCGGGTGCCGGAGGGCGTTAATGCGCCTAGTCTGGTCGAGGGCGCGGTGGTCCATCCAGACGATGATGTTCCTGTCGCTATCTCCCGAGCGACCGACCGGCAAAGCCTCGCCATCATCGCCGACCACCACGAGGGAACAGGTAGCGTCGAAGCCGATGCCGCCGATTTCCCCGGGACCGACGCCCGATTTCCCGACCGCGTCGCGCACGCTGGCGCACACCGCCTGCCAGATGTCCCGGCTCGACTGCTCGGCGATCTCGCCGGGCTCGACGAAGAGCGCGATGTCGCGCTTGGCGGAAGCGAGCAGCTCGCCGCGCTCGTCAAAAACGCCGGCGCGCGCGCTGCCGGTACCGACATCGATGCCGAGAAAGTGGGAAGGCATGAGAACCTCAAAGGTAGGGCAGTAGGCAGTAGGCAGTAGGCAGTAGGCAGTAGGAGATGATCCGTGTTGGACGGCCGGAGGCAACCGCCTCTTTCCTTATTCCCTACTGCCTAATTCCTATTGCCTACAAATCATTGCTCTGCGGCAGGATCACCAGATCCCGAATGGTGACGTTTCTCGGCCGCGTCAGCATGAACAGGACGGCGTCCGCGACCTCCGTGGGCTGCATCAGTCCGCCGGCCGCCAGCTCGTCCTCGAGCTTCTGCTTCGGCCAATCGCTGATCAGCGCCGTCACCACCGGTCCGGGCGCCACCGCGCCGACGCGCAGGCCATGCTTGGCGACCTGCCGGCGCAGCGTATGGACGAAGGCCTGGATGGCGTGCTTGGAGGCCGTGTAGACCGGTTCCCAGACGACAGGGACGAGGCCCGCAATCGAACTTGTGACGATGATGTCGCCGGTCTTGCGTTCGACCATATGCGGCAGCACCACGTGCACCGAGCGGAACACCGAGTTGATGTTGAGGTTCAGCATGCGGTCCCAGGCATCCGGATCGCCGTTGAGGATCTCGCCGCCCACATAGGAGCCGGCATTGGCGTGGAAGATGTCGAGCTGGCCGGCCTTGTCGAGGATGCCGGGCATCATGGTCGCCACGCTAGCCGGGCTGGTGAGGTCGACCACCAGCGGGATCGCGCCATCGCCGAGCTCGGCGACCACCTCCTTCAGCCTGTCCTCCGCGCGGTCGACCAGAACGACGCGGGCGCCGGCGGCAAGCATCGCCCTGGCGCATTCGAGGCCGATGCCCGATGCCGCGCCGGTGACCGCGGCGACTTTTCCCGAAAGATCGTGAGCCATGTGTACCCTTCTCGTTTGAACTGTTCAGGCGCGGCCGTGCGAAGCACGGGAACGGCGCGCGAGGGAATCGACGATCACGGCGATGGCCAGAACGGCACCGGTGATCATGTAACGAAGCGACGAGGACAGATCGAGCAGCGTCAGGCCGCTGGCGATCGACTGGATGACGATGATGCCGAGCAGCGCGGAATAGGCGCTGCCGCGGCCGCCGAACAGGCTGGTGCCGCCGATGACCGCGGCCGCGATCGCGTTCAGGTTGACGTCGCCGGTGCCGGCCTGCTGGCTGGCGGAAGCAAGCCTGGCGGCCGCAAGCACACCGCCGAGCGCGGCAAAGAGCGAGCAGAGCGCGAAAGCGCTGAGATAGATGGCGCGGACCTTGATGCCGGCGCGCCGTGCTGCCTCGCGGTTGCCGCCGACGGCGGTCATCGAGCGCCCCCATTTGGTCCGGGTCAGCGCATAGTTCATCGCCACGACGAGGCCGACGAAGAGGCCGAACATCCACGGGATGCCGCGCGACTGGTTGAGATAGGCGACGATCAGCTCGAGGCCGACGGTAATGACGGCGACGCGCACGATGAGCCCGGTCACGGACGGTGCCGACAGGTTGGCCGCCCGGCGGCGCGCGAAGGTGCGAAGCCCGGAGATCAGCAGCGCCAGGCCCGGGATCGCTGCCAGCGTGTACGATACCCATTTCGGCATCACCATCAGCTGGCCGAAATCCACCAAAGCGGAGCCGTATGGCAGGTTGATCGAGCCGGTGGAGCCGAGAATGTAGAGCTGCATGCCCAGCACCGCGAGCAAGCCGGCCAGCGTCGAAACGAAGCTCGGCATGCCCAGACGGTTGAACAAAATGGCATAGAGCGAGCCGATCAGGGCGCCGAAGGCCAACGCCGCCAGGATGGCGAGCGCGACCGGCCATCCCTGGTTGACCCAGAGCGTGCCGACTATCGCGGAGGCGAAGCCGCTGATCGAGCCGACGGAAAGGTCGATCTCGCCGACCATCAGCACGCAGACGATGCCGAGCGCGATGACGCCGACCGTCGAGCAGTCGAAGAGAAGATTGACCAGATTGCTGCTGGAAACGAACACGGGATTGAGGCTGGTGAATACGGTCCAGATGACCACCAGGCCGACGATGACCGGCAGGGAGCCGAGATCGCCGCTACGCACGCGGTCGAGGAAGGCGCGGAGCGCGCCGCCGAAGCCGGCTTCATGCTTCACTCGCGCATCGGCGCGGTCGAGGGCCATCGGGGCGGAGGTGCTTTTCTCTGCCGTCATGGGCGTTGCTCCCCCGCCTGCGCGCTGCCGCTGTGATCGCGCTCCATGCGCAGGCGCTCGACGCGGCGCGACACCGCGTTGTTGGACGCGCCGGTGATGGCGCTCACCAGATCCTGGTTCGAGGCGTCGGGCTCGAAGACGCCGTTGTTGCGCCCCAGCCGCAGCACCACGATGCGGTCGGCGACGGCGCGGACATCTTCCATGTTGTGGCTGATCATCACGACGCCGAGGCCGCGCGCGCGGACGCGGTCGATAAGGTTGAGCACCTCCGCCGTCTGGGCGACGCCAAGCGCCGCGGTCGGCTCGTCGAGCAGGATGAGTTTCGGCTCGAGCAGCAGCGAGCGCGCGATGGCGACCGTCTGGCGCTGGCCGCCGGACAGCGAGGCGACCGCCTCGCGCACGCTCGGGATGCGCGCCGACAATTCGTTGAGCAGCGTCCAGGCCCGCATCTCCATCGCCACCTCGTCCAGCCGCAGCGGACTGAGCTCGTTGCCCAGGAAAATGTTGGCGACCACATCGAGGTTTTCGCAGAGCGCCAGGTCCTGGAACACTGTGGCGATGCCGAGCGTCAGCGCCGCGCGCGGGTCTGGCAGCGTGACGGGCTTGCCACGGAAATCGATCGTTCCCGCGCTCGGCTGATGCACGCCGGCGAGGATCTTGACCAGCGTCGACTTGCCGGCGCCGTTGTCGCCGACCAGCGCGACGACCTCGCCGGCATGGACATCGAAATCGATATCGGTCAGCGCCGAAACGGCGCCGAAATTCTTCGATATGCCGCGCAGGCTGAGCACCAGCTCGCCGACGGAAGCCGACCTTTCGGGACTTTCACTCATGCGCCGCCTTTCTTGACTGTCGTTCGCTGGACATCCGGCCGCCAAGGAGCGGCCGGATGCCATATGGATCACTTCGTGATGCCGAGCTTCTTGCAGCCCTCGGCATAGCGATCGACGCAGAGTTCGGCCGCCGTGTTGATCTTCTTGTCGATGATCTCGGCCTTGAGGTTCTCCTGCGTCACCACCGCCGGCGTGAACAGCTGCGAGGGCGTGTCGTAGAGCGTCATCTCTGCCTTCGGCTTTTCGCCCGACAACAGCTTGACGGCCACGTTGGCCGCGGCCGCCGCAACGATCTCGCTCGGCTTGGAGATGGTGTTGTACTGGTCGCCGGCGATGATCAGCTGCAGCGCCGCGATGGTCGCGTCATTGCCGGTCACCGGTGGAACCGGATCGACGCCTGCTGCCTTGAAAGCGGCGATCGCGCCGCCGCCAGTGCCGTCATTGGCCGCGACGACGCCGAGGATCTTGGTGCCGAAGCGGGTGATCTGGCCGCTCGCCCATTGCTGCGCCTTCGGCGGCGCCCATTCCGGCGTGTCGAACTCGGCCAGGATCGGATAGCCGCTGTTGTCGAGGCCTTCGTGGATGCCCTTCTTGATCAGGCCGGCGGCGGCGTCGGTCGGCGAGCCGTTGATCTGCAGCAGGCCGCCGCCGGCCGGGTCGACCTTCAGAGCCTTGAGGTGCTCGACCAGCGAGTCGGCGATGGCCTTGCCGATGCCTTCATTGTTGAAGGAGACGTAGAAATCGGCGGGCGCCGTCGGGATGGGCCGGTCATAGGCGATCACCTTGACGCCCTGGCTCTGGGCGAGCTTGACCAGCGAGGCGGCGGCGGTCGAATCGACCGGGTCGAGCACGATGGCCTTGGCGCCCTGCGAGATCACCGAATTGAACTGCTGCTGCTGGCGCGCCGCATCGGCGTCGGCGTTCTGGTAGATCACCTTGCAGCCCGGGCAGAGCTTCTTCATCTCGGCGACGAAGCCGGGATAGTCGTGCTGCTCGTAGCGGGTCGACGCCTGGTCGGGCATCAGGAAGGCAACCGTGGCATCGGTTACCGTGTCGGCGAAGGCCGCGGTGCTGCCGAGCAGCGAGACCGCGAAAACGGCCGCGATCGTCGATTTAAAGGCAAACGGCGATTTCCAAGCATGTCTGGTCATTCGAATGTCTCCGTTTCGAGAAATGGTTTCACGAGGACCTGCGCGGTGGACCACGCGCCAGGCCTTGACTGCATGTCGAACTGTTGGGAGGAGTATTGTCAGCGGCCGAGGATCGATCCGATCCCGGTAAACTCTACAAGCATCCTCCTGAACGTGCTGGATTCGAAACAAACGATCTCCAGCACAGGGTGCTCCGCACCCCGCGTCCTTCCTTCCCTGAATCTTTTGTTGTTTGACCAATTGCGGACGGAGGCTACGGCAAGCTCGCCGCGTTCAACCGCTTCGCAATTGCTCTAGGCTCCTCCCGCTTCCTCCCTGTTAGGCGGCTATCTCCGCGTTGATATTCTCAGCCAACAAGGCCCTGAAGCGCGAAGGCGACATGCCTTTCTGCGCCAGGAACTGACGGTTGAAATTCGAGATGTTGTTGTAGCCGGCGGCGTAGCAGATTTCGGTGATCGACATCTGGTCCTCGCTCATCAGCAGCTGGCAGGCAAGGTTGATGCGCAGGCGGTTGACATACTGCACCAGCGCCATTCCGGTGTGCCGGCGGAAGCTGCGCGAGAAGGCGCTCGGGCTGCGCCCGGCGATCTCGGCCAGAGTGCCTTCGCTGAACGGCTCGGTCAGGTGGCAGTTGATGTAAGCGAGCGCCTGGTTGATGCCGGCCGACATGAAGCCCGAGGGGTCGGGCAGATAGCCCGCGCTGGCCAGCGTGCGGACGTCGCCAGCGCGGTTCAATATATCGAGCACGGCCATGAACAGCGACAGGCGGCGCACGCCCTGCGCCTCGGTCAGTTCGGCCAGCAGGGGCGCCACGAGCTCAGCCGTCGCCGGCGAGAACAGCGCGCCGCGGCGGCTGGTTTCGAGGATGCCGGCGCAGGCGGCAAGTTCGGGCAGCGCGGCGGAGGCGCCGGCGATGAATTCTTCCGAGAACTGGACGACGCGGCCACGCAGCGGCACGGTCTCGCCCGGCGGCACGTCGCTGACCCAGTTGTGCGGCAAATTGGGCCCGGTGAGCACCAGATTGCCCGGCTCGAACTCGCCGATGAAGTCGCCGACGAAATAGCGGCCGGTGGTGGCGACGACCAGATGCAGCTCGTATTCGGGATGGAAGTGCCAGCGCACGGTGCGGAAAGGATAGCCGTGGGCCCAGGCCTTGAACGACTCTCCCTGTCTGATCTGGACGACTTCCAGGTCCGGATTCATCTTCATTTCCTCCCCGCGCGGGTCCGGTCTTGGGACCGGTTGCTGCGCTTCGTCAGGCAGGCCTGTGTATTCCCACTGGCCGCCGTGATTGAAGCTTAGGCGGCAATTGAAACGCCTGCCACCACGGCTTGTCCACCCGACCGATACTTTTTTGACGTTTCGGAGCAGGTCGAAGCAGCCGATGTTTTGAAAGCACTTCCTTAACCATAGCGGTTCAGGATCGTTCTCTGGTCAGTGGGGACACCCTGATTGAAAAAGCCGGCGCGCCCTCTTCGCCGCCTGGCGCTTCTCGCGGCGGCGATTGCGCTGGGCACGGCGGCAAAGGCCTCGGATTTTTCCGAGCCGTGGAAGAATGCCGACCGGCCGCTGGTGATCGACGCCTATGAATACAATTCGATCGACTGGCAGCAGCTGGTCACCGACAAGCGTGTCGCCGGCTTCATCAACAAGGCGTCCGACGGGCTGCCGCCGCCCTATTTCTGCTTCGGCGCCGAAGCCGACGTCAAACTCTGCAAGGCGCAGTGGAAGCGCTATGCGGTGACGCGCGAATTGTTCCAGACGCGCAAGGTGGTGGCCAAGGCGCTCGGCCTGAAATGGGGCGCCTATCACCTGGCGCGGCCCGGCAACCCGGTCGAGCAGGCCAATAACTTCATCGATTTCGCCGAGCCGGCGCCGGACGAGCTGATGGCCCTCGACATCGAAGGCATCGATGCAACGCAATGGATGTCGCTGGAGGACGCGGAAGAATTCGTGCGCCAGGTGCATCGCCGCCTCGGCCGCTTCCCGGTGCTCTATGTCAACGGCAAGACCGCCCAGTATATCGCCGACAACCGCTACCAATATCGGCTCCTGTCGCGGCTGCCGCTCTGGTATGCGCGCTACAAGCCGGATATCGACGTGCATTTCCCGATGGGCAACTGGCAGGGCTATGCGCTCTGGCAATTCTCCGCGCACACCAATTGCGGCCGCTTCCGTTGCCCCTACCGCGTGCCCGGCACGCCCAACGACATCGACGTCAGCGTCGCGCCGATGAGCGCCGACGAATTGCGCCGGCAATGGGCCTTTGGCGGCCTGCTCGACGTGCCGGCCGACTATCTCGCCTCGATCCCGGTGCCGATTTCGCGTGAGATGGCGCTGGCCGGCAAGGTGACGATCACCTATGCCGACGTGGCGGCGCCGCCGTCCTTCGAGGAGATGGTGGCGGTGCTCGGCGCGCGCTGGGAGACATTCCGCGACGGATTCCGCATGCCGGTGGTGAAGACGGTGCCGCGGCGTGCCGGCTTCGGCATCGCGCAATATGTCGCCTGGAAACGCTCCGGACAGCGCACGCCCGAGCAGATCGACGCGGCCTTTGCCGCTGCCGCCGATCCGGTCAGCACCGCCTCAACGGCGCTCGACAGCGCCAAGCGCTGACTTCTTCCAAGAGCCGACTTCTTCCAGGAGCCGAGGACATCAACGATGGCTGCCCAGGCTGGCATACATGCCGGTGGTGCGAAACTGCGTCGGATTGATGCCGTAACAGCGGCGAAAGACCTTGGAGAAGTAGTTCGCGTCCTCGAAGCCGCACAGCACCGCGACTTCCTTGACCGGCAGGAAATCGGCCTTGGTCAGGAGTTTCGCCGCGCGTTGCAGGCGCTGCTGCAGCACGAATTCGGCCGGCGGCAATCCTTCGCTCTCGGCGAAGCAGCGCGAGAAATGGGCACGGCTCAAGCCACTGATCTGAACCAGCTCCGCCACCGGCAGCGGCTTGTCGAGATTGGCGTTGATGTGGTCGATGACCGGTTGCATGGCGCTTTGCTTCTCGGCGAAGGCGTGCGAGCCGAAGACGTCGTCATAAAGCGCCATTGCCGCCTCGTAGGCGATCGCCGAGGCCGCGCCTGGCGAAGCGGCGCCCTTGATCAGCCGCAGGCTGCAATCGGCAAGGTGATCGATGGTGGCCGGCTGCAGCCGCAGCACCGGGCCCGAGACGCTGAGGATGGACTTGTGGATGCGTAGCGCCTCCTCGCCGTTCATCGAGATCCAGAAATATTCCCAGCGGTCGCCCTTGGCCAACCAGTAGCGATGATTGTGCGGCACCAGAACCAGCAGCGTGTCGTTCGCCTGCAGGCGGTAATTGCGGCTCTCGTAGCGCAATTGGCCGGTGCCGCTGATCGTATGCTGGAGAACCGTGAACGGGGTCTGGCCGCGCTTCCTGCCGTCCCAGTCATATGCCTCGTCCTCGCGCAGTTCATAGCCCGTGCTGGTCGGCATGGCGTGCAGGCGCTGGCGGCCGCGCGGCAGCGAGATCGTGCGCATCAGCTTTCCGTTGGCGATCAGGTCCCGCAGCACAAAATTACCCTCGAAAGCATAATCCTTCTCTGGCCCCGTCGGCGAATAAGCGCATAATCCGGCCCTCAAGAACGCGAAAGACCCGCGGTCGAGGAGCGGGCGGGAGGAGAAAGAGCCGGATTTCCGGCTTTGGATGGCATGCGCGCTGTTGCACGCGGCCATGTTCTTCTCCTTTGCTCCTTGCCTAGCATTCGATTGGATCGAGGTGAAGGTGATGAGTTTCAAAATCGCTATTATCGGCGCCGGCAGCGTCGGCTTCACCAAGAAGCTGTTCACCGACATCCTATGCGTGCCGGAGTTCGAGGATATCGAATTCGCGCTGACCGATGTCAGCGAGCACAATCTGGCGATGATCAAGGCGATCCTCGACAGGATCGTGGAAGCGAACAAGTTGCCGACCAAGGTGACGGCGACCACCAACCGCCGCGAGGCGCTGGAGGGCGCGCGCTATATCATCAGCTGCGTGCGCGTCGGCGGGCTCGAAGCCTATGCCGACGACATCCGCATCCCGCTGAAATACGGCATCGACCAATGCGTCGGCGACACGATCTGCGCCGGCGGCATTCTCTACGGCCAACGCAACATTCCGGTGATCCTCGACTTCTGCAAGGATATAAGGGAGGTCGCCGCCGCCGGCGCCAAGTTCCTCAACTACGCCAACCCGATGGCGATGAACACCTGGGCCGCGATCGAATACGGCAAGGTCGACACGGTCGGCCTCTGCCACGGCGTTCAGCATGGCGCCGAGCAGATTGCCCAGGTGCTCGGCGCAAAGTCGCCCAAGGAGCTCGACTATGTCTGCTCCGGCATCAATCACCAGACCTGGTTCATCGAGCTCAAGCTGAACGGCCGGCCGATCGGCAAGGACGAATTGATCTCCGCCTTCGAGGCGCATCCGGTCTATTCGAAGCAGGAAAAGCTGCGCATCGACGTGCTGAAGCGTTTTGGGGTCTATTCGACCGAAAGCAACGGCCACCTGTCGGAATATCTGCCCTGGTATCGCAAGCGTCCCGACGAGATCGCGCGCTGGATCGACATGTCGGAATGGATCCATGGCGAGACGGGCGGCTACCTGCGCTACTCGACCGAAACCCGCAACTGGTTCGAGACGGAATATCCGCAATTTCTCGAAGCGGCCTCGAAACCGATCGACTCGGCAAAACGCTCGAACGAACACGCCAGCCACATCCTCGAGGCGCTTGAGACCAATCGCGTCTATCGCGGCCATTTCAACGTCAAGAACAACGGCGTGATCACCAACCTGCCGCAGGATGCCATCATCGAATCGCCCGGCTTCGTCGACCGGTTCGGCATCAACATGGCGGCCGGCATCACCTTGCCGGAAGCCTGCGCGGCCACCTGCATGGCTTCGATCAACGTCCAGCGCATGTCGGTGCATGCCGCCATCGCCGGCGACATCGACCTGTTGAAGCTCGCCGTGCTGCACGATCCGCTGGTCGGAGCCGTGTCGACGCCGGAAGAGGTCTGGCAGATGGTGGACGAGATGGTCGTCGCGCAGGCTCAATGGCTGCCGCAATATGCGCATGCCGTTCCGGCGGCAAAGGAGCGGCTTTCGAAATCCAAGGTCAAGACGCGTGAATGGGCAGGCGCGGCGCGGCGCAGCGTGCGCTCGATCGAGGAATTGCGCGCCGAGAAGGCGGCGCTGAAACAGGCCGGCTGAGACTGGGACAAGCAGCCGGACCTGCTGGAGGCAGAGGCGGGCAACAGCAGACATCCAAACATCTGGGAGGAGACTATGAGGAACCTGCATAGAATTGGTATCGCCGCCGGGCTGATGCTGAGCGTTTCAGTCCATGCACTCAACGCTTTCGCGTCCGAACCGACCGTGCCGCCGCAGCCGGCGACATTCCCGGCCGAAGGCAAGATCCACTATGTGGCGCGCGACTCCATCCTGGAGTTCAAGGCGCTGCCCGAATATCACGAGCCGGACTGGGTAACGGAGAAATACGTCAAGACCGGCAAGTTGCCGCCGGTCAAGGACAGACTGCCCAAGGAGCCGCTGGTCTTCAAGACCGGCAACATGCCCGACGGCATCGGCGTCTATGGCGACACGATGCGCCACGTCATCGGCGGCAGGCCGGAAGGCTGGAACTACGGCGCCGGCCAGACGCAAGGCTGGGGCGGCATCGATATCGGCTTGTCCGAATGCCTGACGCGCACGGCGCCGCTGTTCCAGGTCGAGGCCAAGGACACCGAGCCGCTGCCGAACCTCGCCAAGAGCTGGGACTGGTCGAGTGACGGTCACAAGCTCACCATGCATCTGATCGAAGGCGCCAAATGGTCGGACGGCGCGCCCTTCAACGCCGACGACGTCATGTTCTACTGGGATGACGAGGTCGTCGATCCCAATGTCTCGCCGCTGAACGGCGCCACGCCCGAAACTTTCGGCGTCGGCACGACGCTGAAGAAGGTCGACGACTACACCGTCGAGTGGACCTTCAAGGAGGCGTTCCCGCGGCAATATCTCTATGCGATGGCCTACGGCACCTTCTGTCCCGGCCCTTCGCATATCCTGAAGCCGCAGCATCCGAAATATTCGAAGAATACCTACGACCAGTTCAAGAACGCCTTCCCGCCGGATTATATGAACATGCCGGTGATGGGCGCCTGGGTGCCGGTCGAATACCGGCCGGACGATATCATCGTCTTACGGCGCAACCCCTACTATTGGAAGGTCGACGAAAAGGGCAACCAGCTGCCCTATCTCAACGAGCTGCAATACAAGCTGTCGACCTGGGCCGACCGCGACGTCCAGGCGGTGGCGGGCTCCGGCGACTTCTCGAACCTTGAGCAGCCCGAGAATTTCGTCGCCTCGCTGAAGCGCGCGGCCGACCCGAACGCGCCGGCCCGGCTTGCCTTCGGCCCGCGCCTCATCGGCTACAATCTGCGCATGAATTTCTCCGCCAATGGCTGGGGCAACCCGGACGAACGCGGCCAGGCGCTGCGCGAATTGAACCGCAACGAGGACTTCCGCAAGGCGGTGACCATGGCGCTCGACCGCAAGGCGCTGGGCGACTCGCTGGTCAAGGGTCCGTTTACCGCCATCTATCCGGGCGGCTTCTCGTCGGGCACCAGCTTCTATGACCGCAAGTCGACCGTCTACTATCCGTTCGATCTCAAAGGCGCCAAGGCCGAGCTTGCCAAGGCCGGGCTGAAGGACACTGATGGCGACGGCATCGTGAACTTCCCGGCCGGCACCGCCGGCGGCAAGAATGTCGAGATCGTGATGCTGGTCAACAACGACTACACCACCGACAAGAGCCTCGCCGAAGGCGTCGTCGCGCAGATGGAAAAGCTCGGACTGAGGGTCGTCCTCAACGGGGTCAACGGAACGCAGCGCGACGCCATCCAATATTCCGGCCGTTTCGATTGGCTGATCCGGCGCAACGAGACCGAGCTCACCTCGGTGGTGCAAAACACCGAGCAACTTGCTCCCGTCGGCCCGAAGACCAGCTGGAATCACCGCGCGCCGGAAAGCGGCGAAGTCGACCTGATGCCCTTCGAGAAGGACCTCGTGGACATCGTCAACAAGTTCGTGACGACGCAGGACAACGACCAGCGTGCCGACCTGATGCGAAAGTTCCAGAAGATATCGACCGAGCATGTCTACAATGTCGGGCTGACCGAGTATCCGGGCGCGCTCATCATCAACAAGCGCTTCTCGAACATTCCGCAAGGCACGCCGATCTACATGTTCAACTGGGCCGAGGATTCGATCATCCGCGAACGTGTGTTCGTCGCCGCCGACAAGCAGGCGAAGCACGAACTGTATCCGGAGGAGCTTCCCGGCAAACCGGGTGACAAGGGTCCGATGTAAGGTTTACCTCCCCTGACGAAAAGACGTCCGGCCGCGCCGCGGCGCGGCCGGACAACGAAACCTCCGAACGCACCTCAGGGAGCGACCGGCCAGAAAGGAAGCTGACCGCCCATGCTGCGATTCCTGCTTATGCGCATAGCGTCGGCGCTTCCCGTCCTCGCCATTTTGAGCCTCGTCACCTTCGCCATCATCCAGGCGCCGCCCGGCGACTATGCGGATTACATCCGCTCGCAGCTGATCAACCAGGGCGGCGCTTCCTACGCCGAGGCTGAAGCGCAAGCCCAGGCCTACCGCGTCGAGCATGGCCTCGATAGGCCGCTGCCCATCCAGTACCTCAACTGGATCGGCGGCATCGTCACCCGCGGCGATTTCGGCTACAGCCTCTACTACAACAAGCCCGTAGCCGATGTGGTGGGCGAGCGCCTGCCGCGCACCTTGCTTCTGGCGCTGGTCTGCCATCTGCTCGCCTCGGTGCTTGGCATCACCTTCGGCATATGGGCGGCAACGCGTCAGTACAGCTGGATAGATTCGACACTTTCGGCGATCTCGTTCCTCGGCATGACGGTGCCGCGCTTCCTGATGGCGCTGATCATCGTCTACCTCTTGGTCTTCCAGTTCAACGTCTCCGAGATCGGCTCGTTCTTCTCGCCGCAATATGGCGGCGCGCCCTGGTCGTGGGCGAAGTTTGTCGACCTGGTCAAACACGTCTGGCCGGTTGTGGCGATCGCGACCTTCGGCGGCCTCGCCTACAATATGCGCGTCATGCGCGGCAATCTGCTCGACACGCTCAACGCGCAATATGTCGAGACGGCCAAGGCCAAGGGCCTGACCGGCGGCGCCGTCGTCATGCGGCACGCCGTGCCCAACGCGCTGCATCCGCTGGTGATGTATCAGGGCGTGGTGCTGCCCTATATGCTCACCGGCGAGATCGAGACGGCAATCATCTTCGCGCTGCCCACTGTCGGCCCGGCGATCGTCGGCTCGATGGCGGTTGGCGACGTCTATGTCACGGCGACCTTCATGATGGTGCTGTCGGCGACGCTGATCGTCGGCAACATCATCGCCGACATGCTGCTGGTCCTGCTCGACCCGCGCATCCGCCAGTTCGGGGAGCGCTAGATGCTGGCCCGCGATCCCTTACCCCCGCCCCCATCCCTTACGCCCTTGCCGGCCGAAAGCGTTCCGGTGGCCGAAGCCGCGCATGGCAATGAGAGCTACATCGCGCTTGTCTGGCGCCGGCTGAAGCGTTCGTGGACCGGCATGGCCGGGCTTTGCCTGGTCGCGCTCTTGCTTGTCATGGCGGTGTTCGCCGAATTCCTGGCGCCGATGGACCCCAAGGCGACCGACGTCGCCTTCGCGCCGCCGCAACTGCCCGCCTTCCACGACAAGGACGGCAATTTCGTCGCGCGGCCGCGGGTCTATGCGCTGGCCGATTCGGCCGATCTCGATCCGGTCACCTTCCAGCCGATCGTCGGCCCCGACTACGACCATCCAAGGCTGCTCGGCTTCTTCGTCGAAGGCGCGCCCTACAAGCTTCTCGGCCTCATTCCGGCGAACCGGCATTTCTTCGCCTCGATGGACGGCCAGCCGGTGCATTTCCTCGGCACCGACAAGTTCGGCCGCGATGTGCTGTCGCGCGCCATCCACGGCTCGCGCGTGTCGCTGATGATCGCGCTGACGGTGGTCTTCATCATCACGGTCATCGGCACCAGCGTCGGCATGATCTCCGGCTATTTCGGCGGCAAGTTCGACGTCTGGATGCAGCGCTTCGTCGAGCTTGTGCTCGCCTTCCCGCAATTGCCGCTTTATCTGGCGCTGACGACGCTGATCCCGGTCACCGCGCCGACCAATGTCTTCCTCGCCTTCGTCATCATCGTCATGTCGGCGCTGGGCTGGGCGCAGATGTCGCGCGAGGTGCGCGGCAAGACGCTGGCGCTGGCGCGGATCGACTATGTGCGCGCCGCCATGGCGGTCGGTGCCACCGACCGGCGCATCATCATGCAGCACATCTTCCCCAATGTGATGAGCCATGTGATCGTCGCCGTGACGCTGGCGATCCCGACGGTGGTGCTGCTCGAATCCTTCCTTGGCTTCCTCGGTTTCGCGGTGAAGCCGCCGCTGATCTCCTGGGGCCTGATGCTGCAGGACACCGCGACCTATTCGGTCATCGGCACCTATCCGTGGATCCTGTCGCCGGTCGGCTTCGTGCTGATCACCGTCTTTGCCTTCAACGCGCTGGGCGACGGCCTGCGCGATGCCGTCGATCCTTATTGAGGTGGCCGGATGACGACGATCGCAATCGCAGACTCCCTCGCGCCGGCCGTCCGGTTCGACCATGGCGGACGCCATGACCAACCCGTCATCGACGCCCGCAACATCGAGGTCGCGTTCAAGGTCGAGCACGGCACCGTCGAGGCGGTCAAGGACGTCTCCTTCCAGATCTATCGCGGCGAGACGATCGCGATCGTGGGCGAGTCCGGCTCCGGCAAGTCGGTGACGGCGCGCACCGTCATGGGGCTGCTGTCCAGGCGGGCAACCGTCTCGCCGCGATCGAGCGTCGAATATCTCGGGCAGAACATCCTGAAATTCCCCGAGAGCGCCCGGCGCAAGCTGCGCGGCAACCGCATCTCGATGATCTTCCAGGAGCCGATGAGCTCGCTCAACCCGATCTACACGGTGGGCAGCCAGATCGTCGAAGCGATCAGGGTGCACCGCAAGGTGGGCCGCAGGCAAGCCTGGGCGCGCGCGCTCGAGCTCCTACGGCATGTCCAGATCCCCGAGCCGGAAGCAAGGCTCAAGCAGTATCCGCATCAGCTGTCGGGCGGTCAGCGGCAGCGGGTGATGATCGCGATGGCCTTGGCCAACGAGCCCGACGTTCTGATCGCCGACGAGCCGACCACGGCGCTCGACGTCACGGTGCAGGCGCAGATCCTGAACCTGATCCGCAACCTGCAGAAGGAACTGCGGATGGCGGTGATCCTGATCACCCACGATCTCACCGTGGTGCGCAAGTTCTCCGACTATGTCTATGTCATGCAGCATGGCGAAATGCGCGAGCACAACGTCACCGAGCGGCTGTTCGCCGACCCGCGGCACCCTTACACGCAGCGGCTGCTCGCCTCGGAGCCGCGCGGCCGCCCGCAGCCACTGCCGGAGAGCAGCGGCACCATCCTCGAGGCGAACGGCGTGCGCGTCTGCTTCATGCTGCGCCACGGCTCCTTCCTCAAGCCGGACTGGCGCGAGCTGGTCGCGGTCGATGATCTTGACCTGAAGCTTTGCCGTCACGAGACGCTGGGACTGGTCGGCGAATCCGGTTCCGGCAAGACCAGCTTCGGCCAGGCACTGATCAGGCTGGCCGACGCCAAGCGCGGCGAGATCCGCTTCGACGGCCAGCCGATCGAGAAGCTGTCGCGCACCGACATGCGGCCGCTGCGCTCGCGCATGCAGGTCGTTTTCCAGGATCCGTTCTCCTCGCTCAACCCACGCATGACGATCGGCCAGATCATCGAGGAAGGCCTGGTCGTCAACAGGCTGGGCGCGACGCGGCGCGAGCGGAACGCGCGGGTGCGCGAGGCGCTGGTCAGCGCCGGCATGCCCGGCAATATCCTGTCGCGCTTCCCGCACGAGTTCTCCGGCGGCCAGCGACAGCGCATCGCGATCGCGCGAGCCATCGCGCTGGAGCCCGAATTCATCCTGCTCGACGAGCCGACCTCGGCGCTCGACCTTTCGGTGCAGGCGCAGATCATCGACCTGTTGCGCAAGCTGCAGGACGAGCGCGGCCTGAGCTATCTGTTCATCTCGCACGACCTCAAGGTGGTGCGGGCGCTCTGCCACCGCGTCATCGTCATGCAGCACGGCAAGATCGTCGAGCAGGGACCCGTCGACGAGGTCCTTTCCAATCCCAAGACCGCCTACACCGAACGGCTCGTCAGGGCCGCTTTCGACGTGGCTTAGAAGTGCCGGAGGTTTTTACAGTGGCAAGAAATCCCAGGATCACATTCATCGGCGCAGGCTCGACGGTGTTCATGAAGAACATCGTCGGCGACGTGCTGCAGCGGCCGGCGCTGTCGGGCGCGACCATCGCGCTCATGGACATCAACCCGCAGCGGCTGGAAGAAAGCGCCGTCGTCGTCAACAAGCTGATCGCGACGCTCGGCGTCAAGGCGAAGGCCGAGACCTATTCCGACCAGCGCAAGGCGCTTTCCGGCGCCGACTTCGTCGTCGTCGCCTTCCAGATCGGCGGCTACGAGCCTTGCACCGTCACCGACTTCGAGGTGCCGAAGAAATACGGCCTGCGCCAGACCATCGCCGACACGCTCGGCGTCGGCGGCATCATGCGGGGCCTCAGGACCGTGCCGCATCTGTGGAAGATCTGCGAGGACATGCTCGCGGTCTGCCCCGAGGCGATCATGCTGCAATATGTCAACCCGATGGCGATCAACACCTGGGCGATCGCCGAGAAATATCCCACGATCAAGCAGGTCGGGCTCTGCCACTCGGTGCAGGGCACGGCGATGGAACTGGCGCATGATCTCGACCTTCCCTATGAGGAGATCCGCTACCGCTCGGCCGGCATCAACCACATGGCCTTCTATTTGAAGTTCGAGCATCGCCAGCCGGACGGCACCTACCGCGACCTCTATCCCGACCTCGTGCGCGCCTATCGCGAGGGTCGTGCGCCAAAACCCGGGTGGAACCCGCGCTGCCCGAACAAGGTGCGCTACGAGATGCTGACCAGGCTCGGCTATTTCGTCACCGAAAGCTCGGAGCATTTCGCCGAATACACGCCTTATTTCATCAAGGACGGCCGACCCGACCTGATCGAGAGATACGGTATTCCGCTCGACGAATATCCGAAACGCTGCATCGAGCAGATCGAGCGCTGGAAAGGCCAGGCGGAGGCCTACCGCTCGGCCGAGCGGATCGAGGTCGAGCAGTCCAGGGAGTACGCTTCCTCGATCATGAATTCGGTGTGGACCGGCGAGCCGTCGGTGATCTACGGCAATGTGCGCAACAATGGCTGCATCACCTCGCTGCCTTTCGACTGCGCAGCGGAAGTGCCGTGCCTGGTCGATGCTTCAGGTATCCAGCCCACCTACATCGGCGAATTGCCGCCGCAGCTCACGGCGCTGATCCGCACCAACATCAATGTGCAGGAGCTGACGGTGCGGGCGCTGATGAGCGAGAACCGCGAGCACATCTACCACGCGGCGATGATGGACCCGCATACGGCGGCCGAGCTCGACCTCGATCAGATCTGGTCACTGGTCGACGACCTGCTTGCCGCGCATGGCGACTGGCTGCCGGCCTGGGCGCGAGGCCGGCGCAAGAGCGCGGCCGCCTGAATTCCGGAATTACGCCCCGGCCTTCTCGCGCTCGACGGCGCGCCAGCCGATGTCGTGGCGGTAAAAGCCTTGCGGCCAGTCGATCTGGTCGATCGCCGCATATGCCTTGGCCTGCGCCTCGCCGACGGTCTTGCCGAGCGCGGTGACATTGAGCACACGGCCGCCATTGGCGACCAGCGCGCCGCCATTGATGGCGGTGCCGGCATGGAAGACCTGGACGCCCTCGCCTTCCGCCTCGTCGAGGCCGCGGATGACGGAGCCCTTTTCCGGCGCGCCGGGATAACCCCTGGCCGCCATCACCACGGTCAACGCCGTCTCGTCGCTCCAGCGGACCGACATATGCGCGAGCTGGCCGTCGACGGCGGCGTTGAGCAGGACGAGCAAATCGTCCTTCAGCCGCATCATCAGCACCTGGCATTCGGGATCGCCGAAGCGGGTGTTGTACTCGATCAGCTTGGGGCCCTGGTCGGTGATCATCAGGCCGGCGAAGAGGATGCCGGCGAAGGGCGCGCCGAGATTGGCCATGCCGCGCATGGTCGGCTCGATGATCTCGCGCATGGTGCGCTCGGTCATTTCCGGCGTCATCACCGGCGCCGGCGAATAGGCGCCCATGCCGCCGGTGTTCGGTCCGGTATCGCCGTCGCCGACGCGCTTGTGGTCCTGCGCGGTGCCGAAGGGCAGCGCGGTGGCGCCGTCGCACAGGCAGAAGAAGCTTGCCTCCTCGCCGGTCAGATATTCCTCGACCACGACCTCGGCGCCGGCCGCCCCGAAGGCGCCGTCGAAACAGCCTTCAAGCGCGGCGTTCGCCTCATCGAGCGTCATGGCGATGGTGACACCCTTGCCTGCGGCGAGCCCGTCGGCCTTGATGACGATCGGCGCGCCGGTCTTCTCGACATAGGCCTTTGCCGAGGCAAGGTCGCTGAAGCGGCCATAGGCGGCGGTCGGGATGTTGAACCTGGCGCAAAGATCCTTGGTGAAGCCCTTCGAGCCTTCGAGCCGCGCCGCCGCTTTAGAGGGGCCGAAGACGCGGATGCCCCAGGAGCGCAGATCGTCGGCGATGCCGGCCACCAGCGGACCTTCCGGGCCGACGACGACGAGGTCGATCTTCTTCTCCTGGCAGAAGGCGGCGACGGTGGAATGGTCGGCGACGTCGAGCTTGACCTGTTCGGCGATGCGGCCGATGCCCGGATTGCCGGGCGAGGCGTAGAGCTTCGTCAGCAGCGGCGAGGCGGACATCTTCCAGGCCAGCGCATGTTCGCGGCCGCCCGAACCGAGAAGAAGAACGTTCATGGCCACCTCTTGCTGATCGTCTCCCTGAACCCGCTATTGGTACGCAGGCGACGGGTCAAGGCATCTTGGCATTTTGGCGGCAATTGCGCATGGGAACATGGGCCTCATCAAGGCCGATGAGACAAGTCCCGCCGCCGGCCAGTCCCCGGTACAGGGATTTGGGAGGTTGCCGTTTATCGGCGAGCAAGATGTTGGCCGTTCATTTCCGTGAAATCGGCGCAAGCGTTGGTGATTGGCTGAAGTTTCATCAACGTCGTCATCCTTGGGCGAAGCAGGAGCGCAGCTCCGTCGCGGAGACCCTAGGATCCATGCCGTGACATTGATCGAGGGCCGCGACGGAGCAGAATTCTGCACCCCTGCAACGCCTCAGCATCACGGCATGGATCCTCGGGTCTGCGCGCGTCGCTACGCTCCTTGCTCCGCCCGTGGATGACGAGGGCGGGCCGGTTCGGCCAACCCCAACATGCGATTGCCGGCGCAAATATAGCCGACCCATCAGAAATTGCTGTGTCCCCAACTTGGTCTGAAAAAATGCCTCAGCTCTGGAAAATGACGGGGAACCAATCCTCGCGCAGTTTCTGGCCGGGCTTCATGTCGTGACCCGGATAGGGCGGCGAGGTGCGGCCGGGACGTTCGACATAATGTGCGTCGTCGCCGACCCAGCGCAGCGACAGCGCCCGGCGCCGCGCCGCCGTCAGGTTGCCGCGCGCACCGTGCGCGGTGCGGAAGTCGAACAGGATGGCGTCGCCCGGTTCCATCTCCCATTCGAGCACCTTCATCGACGGGTCGTTGTCGGGGTCGGGCACAGGCAGGTAGTCGCCCTCGCCGGCGTAGAAGTTGTCGTCGTTCAGCCATCGCACCGGCAGCACCATCTTTTCCCATTTGTGCGAGCCGGCGATCAACCTCAGCGTCGCTTCCTTCACCGGATCGATCGGGATCCAGAAGCTGACCGTCTGGCTGCCGTCGACGAAGTAGTAGGGAATGTCCTGGTGCCACGGCGTCGGCTTCTGCGTGCCGGGCTCCTTGACCAGGACGTGGTCGTGGAAGAACTGGGCGCTGCGCGACTGCATGACCGCGGCCGCGAGCTCGGCGGCCGGTGATTCCTTGACGATCCTGACGAATTCCGGGATGCGCTCCCAGTTGCAATAGTCGTCGAAGAAGCTGCCCTTGCCGGCGATGTCGGAAGCGGCGGCGCTGCGGTTGCGCATATTACGCTCGATGCCGTCGGCGATCACGTCGACCCAGTCCTTGAAGGCGCCGCGGATGCAGACCGCGCCATCGCGCTGATAATCGGCAATTGTCGAGGCATCGATCTTCGGGCTGGCCATGGCGAGCTCTCCTTGAGTTGGCAAGCGACTATCGCAAGCGCCCGACATCGGGTAAAATAATAACTTGCCATCTGGTTTATAGTTATAGCCTATGAGACTGACCCTCGCGCAATTGCGCTATGTCGTTGCCGTGGCCCGCTATGGCAGCGTGACCGCGGCAGCCCAGACGCTGAACGTGTCGCAGCCGTCCATCTCGGTTGCGATCGACAATGTCGAGGACGCGCTGGGCCAGAAACTGTTCGTGCGCCAGCGCGGCAGCGGCGTTTCGCTGACATCCTTCGGCCGCAGGGCCGTGGCCAAGGCAAGGCAGGTGCTGGGCGAGGCGGACGAGCTGGCGGCGCTCGGTTCGCGTGACGCCGATGTCGGCGGCGAGCTGGCGCTCGGCTGCTTCGAGGATCTGGCGCCCTATTTCGCGCCGGCGCTGATGCGCGCCTTCGCCGAGCGCTGCCCGGCTGTCACCGTCGTCATCGGCGATGAAACCTTCGACACGCTGGGACGGCGCCTGGCCGACAGCGCCGTCGATCTCGGCCTCACCTACGATCTCGGCCTTCCAGGCCATTTCAAGCGCATTCTGCTGCATGAATTGCGGCCGCACGCGCTTTTGTCGGCCGGCCATGTGCTGGCGGACAAGCACGCCGTCAGCCTGGCCGAGCTTGCGCAGCATCCGCTGATCACCACCGACCAGCCGCATAGCTGGCAGCACATGCTGGACCTTTTCCTCAGCCGCGGCCTCTCACCGGTCGCCCGGGCGACGACCAGCTCGTTCGAGCTGCAGCGTTCCATGGTGGCCAACGGCTTCGGCGTCGCGGTCAGCTATACGAGGCCCTATGGCGACCGCAGCTATGACGGCCTGCCACTGGTCTGCAAGCCGCTCTCCGATCCGCTGCCCATGCAGCGCATCATCCTGACCCACGACACGCGCCAGCGCCTGTCGAAGGCAGCGGTCGCCTTCATCGAGGTCGCCAAGGCCTGGTTTGCCGGTCACGATGTTTTCACCGCCTAGGTTTTCAGCGCTTGAGCGACAACGCGGCCGCTTGACGGCGCTGCTTGCTGCTGCCACTCCAGCGTGATGGAAACCGTCCAGTCGAAAGCGATCCAGGGCCGTGTCGCCGACGCGCCGAGCGGTCATTGGGTCTATCGCGTGCTGCCGCGCTGGCTCTGGCCCTATGCGCAGCTTGCGCGCTGGGACAGGCCGATCGGCTGGCAGCTGCTTTTATGGCCCTGCTGGTGGTCGGCAGCGCTTGCCGCGGGCGCCTATCCGCGCCCGACCGACCCGCTGCTGACGCTGCTGCCGACGCCTTGGTATCTATTGCTGTTCTTCATCGGCGCTGTCGCCATGCGCGGCGCCGGCTGCACCTATAACGATCTCGCCGACCAGGACATTGACAACCAGGTCGAGCGCACGCGCTCGCGGCCGCTGCCCGCCGGCAAGGTGACACGCCGCCAGGCCTGGGCTTTCGTCATCATCCAGGCGCTGGTGGGCTTGGCCGTGCTGTTGCAGTTCAACGGCTTCGCCATTCCGCTCGGCATCGCCTCGCTGGCGATCGTCGCGGTCTATCCTTTCATGAAGCGCATCACTAACTGGCCGCAATTGGTGCTGGGGCTGGCCTTCTCCTGGGGCGCGCTGATGGGCTGGGCGGTCGAATTCGGCGATCTCGATGATCCGGCGATCATGCTCTATATCGGCTCGATCCTGTGGGTGATCGGCTACGATACGATCTACGCGCATCAGGACAAGGAAGACGACGCCATCGTCGGTGTGCGCTCGACGGCGCGGCTGTTCGGCGACAACACCAAGACCTGGCTCACCGGACTCTATGGCGGCGCGCTGGTCTGCTTCGCCATCGCCTTTGCATCCGCCCAGGTGCCGATCGTGGCGCTGGCCGGGCTGATCGCCGCCGGCGCGCATATGGCGCGCCAGATCATCCGACTCGACATCAACAATCCGGACCAATGCCTGAAACTGTTCAAGTCGAACAACCAGGTGGGCTGGCTGATCTTCCTCGGCCTGATCGGCGGGTCCGTGTGGATTTGGCTGAAGCCGCTGGTGTAGCGGGCTCCCCCTTCCCCCCTTGTGGGGGAAGGTGTCGCCGAAGGCGACGGATGAGGGGTGCTCCAGAGGACACCAGCGTCTCACTCCGCTGGAACACCCCTCATCCGTCTCGGCGCTGTGCGCCGATCCACCTTCTCCCACAAGGGAGGAGGGAAAATCGCACTACTCCCTTGCGATAATCTCCTGGCCATCGATGACGAGCCTCAAGCCCAGATTGCCGGCCTTGCGGCGGGCGAGGAAGCGCGGGCGGCGCGTGGTGGAGACGCGGCCCTTGCGGCGCTCCTGCGGCGGCAGGGCCTTGATGGCGGCGCCGAGCGATTCTTCCAGGGTGCGGGCAATGCCGTCGGCCTCGATCAGCAGCATCGGCAGGCGATAGGCATCGGCCCAGGCGCGCCAGTCGGCGGCGACGTCGTCGAGGTCGTCGGCGACCAGGAGCGGCACAGACAGCATCGGATCATTGTGGAGGAGCTCGAGCGTCACGGTCACGTTGCCGTCGGGATCCTCCATGGCGCGCGCGGCGACGCCGCGGAACGCATTGGGGGGCAGCGCGATGATCGCCGGCACGCCGCTCATCTCCAGCACACGGCGGATGACGGCGCCGCGCTGGTCGATGGTGAAGGTCACATCGCCATAGTCGTCGCGGGTGGCATAGCTCACCATCTGCGGCAGGCGAAATGGGTCGAGACGCATGTTGCGCCCGGCCCAGACTGGCTTCAGTCCAGTGTTCATCGATGTCTTCCCTGTTAGTCCTGAGGGCCGTTTTTCCGGTTCTCTCAGGGCCGGTTTTTCCGGCCTCGTTATGGGAAGAAACATTAGCGCTCGCTTCTTACCGGCGCGCTTAAGAAAGTCGGTTAAATTTTGCTGATCTGAGCCAATGGTTATCGGAATGCGACCGACCGCCGGATGAGGTGAGGATCAGATAACCTTACCGGGATTCATGATGCCTGCCGGATCAAAGGCGGCCTTCACGCGGCGCATCAGGTCGATCGCCATCGGCGGCGCCGTGGCGATCAGCTCGTCGCGTTTCAATTGGCCGATGCCGTGCTCGGCCGAGATCGAGCCATGGAAGGAGCGCACGACATCGTGCACGGCCTGGTTCATAGGGTGGTAGAGTTCGAGGAACGCCTCGTCCTGCCAATCCACGGGACGCGAGATGTTGTAGTGCAGGTTGCCGTCGCCCATGTGGCCGAAGCAGACGACGCGCGCGCCGGGGCAGACCCCCTCCACCACGCCGGCCGCCTTTTCAATGAACTCCGGGATCGAGGCGATCGGCACCGAAATGTCGTGCTTGATCGAAGCGCCTTCGGGTTTCTGGCATTCGGGAAGCGTCTCGCGGAAATTCCAGAAGGCGTCGCCTTGGGCAAGGCTTGCCGACACCACAGCGTCGCCGACGATACCTTGCTCGAGAGCCTCGGCCAGGACTTCTTCGATCAGCGCCCTGCCGTCTTCCTCGGAGCGGCCGGAAGAGACCTGCATCAGCACATACCACGGCCAGTCGTCGGCCAGCGGCCGCGTGATGCCGTGCCCGTGCTTGAGCGTGAAATCGTATGGCCTTTTGCCGATCAGCTCGAAAGCGGTGAGCGATGCGCCGGCGCGATCCATCGCCAGGGTGAACAGCGAAAGCGCATCTTTCGGCGACGATGGCAGGCCGGCAAAGGCCACCTCCCTGCCCTTCGGCTTCGGGAACAATTTCATCACCGCGGCGGTGATGATGCCGAGCGTGCCTTCGGCGCCAATGAAGAGGTCTTTCAGATCGTAGCCGGTGTTGTCCTTCTTCAGCTTGCGCAGATCGTCAAACACCTCGCCGGTGGGCAGCACCACTTCGACGCCAAGGCAGAGCTCGCGCGCATTGCCGTAGGCAAGCACGCCGGTGCCGCCGGCATTGGAGGAGAGATTGCCGCCGATCTGGCAGGAGCCCTGGGCAGCGAGCGAGAGCGGAAACAGCCGGTCGGCGGCGTCGGCCGCTTCCTGCAGCGTCTGCAGGATGACGCCGGCCTCTGCGGTCACCGTGTTCGACAGGACATCGATCTCGCGGATGCGGTTCAGTCGCGACAGCGAGACCACGATGTCGCGACCGGATTTATCCGGCACCTGGGCGCCGACCAGGCCTGTATTGCCGCTTTGCGGCACGATCGGCGTTCCGGTCTCGGTCGCAAGTCGCATGATGCGGCTCACTTCCTCAACGCTGCCGGGTCTCAGCACCAGTGATGTGCGGCCGTGCCAAAGGCCGCGCCGCTCGGTTATGTAAGGCGCGATGTCGGCCTGATCGCGCAATGCATATTTGTCGCCGACGATTGCCGCGAAGCGGTCGATGAGGGCGGGATCGAGGTCCAAGGGCTGATCGTTCATGGGCGGCGAGACTAGAGCAATTCCAGGAAAAGTGCGAAGCGGTTTCCGTCCGGAATTGCGTCAGAACAAAGAGATAGACTCAGGCCGGCTTATCACGCGGCGCGGCGGCGCGGGCGAGCCGGTCATTGATCGCCTCGCCCAGGCCCTCGAACGGGATCGGCTCGACGGCGATGGTCGCGGCGCCGACACGGTCGAGCGCCTGCATATAGGCAAAGAGGTTGCTTGCCGCTTCGCGCAGGTCGCCTCTTTCAGAGAGATTGCGCAGCGCAACGGCCCGTTCCCAGCCCTCGGCGCGGTTGCGGCCGAACGCAAGCAACGCCTCGCCTTCGGCAATTTTTCCGACATTGAGCCGCATCGCGGCGCCCGGCGCGTAATGCGAGGCAAGCATGCCCGGCGCCTCGATGCCGCTGGCGCCGCGCGACAGCTTCGCACCGGCCACCGCCTCGATCTCCTCGGCGCCGATGCCGCCGGGCCGCAGCAGCCGCAACTTGCCGTTCTCGACCTTGAGAATAGTCGATTCCAGGCCGACCGGCGTCGCGCCGCCATCAACGACCAGCCTGATCCTGTCGCCGAGATCGGCGGCGACCGCCTGCGCTGTCGTGCCGCTGATTTTCCCGGAGGAATTGGCGCTCGGGGCTGCGAGCGGCCTGCCGAGCCGGGCGATGAGCTCGCCGCCAAACCCACGCGGCATGCGCAGCGCGATGGTGTCCAGCCCCGCGGTGACGAGCGGGTGGATGCCGTTGCCGGCGCGCTGCGGGAGCACCAGCGTCAGCGGACCCGGCCAGAAGGCTTCGGCCAGTTTTGCCGAGAGCGGATCGAAGCCGGCGATACGGTCCGCCATCGCGCGATCGGCGACATGGGCGATCAGCGGGTTGAAGCGCGGCCGACCCTTGGCCTCGAAGATGCGCGCCACGGCAATGCCATTGGTGGCATCGCCGGCCAGGCCGTAAACCGTCTCTGTCGGGATGGCGACGACGTCGCCCCCTTCGAGCAGCGCCAATGCCTGCTCCATAGCCTCGCCGACCGCCAGTATCTCAGCCAAATCCGCCACCAGTCCTGAACATGCCGGTCCCGTAATACGGCCGCTTGCATCGGGCAAGTGCGGGCATTGGCGATTTATCAATCCCTAAAATGTTAAGTTCCCGTGCAAGCCGGCTTCAATCGGACGGCCCTAGGGTGCGGGTTCAATGCGGTTGCGGCTTGGGAGTTTGTAATGCGTTTGCTCGGAGCTTTCGGTATCAGCCTTCTGGCGATGAACGGCGCGGCACATGCCTCGTCAATCGTCGTGGTGGCACCCTCGACCTCGACGCCTTCGGTTATCAGGCTGAATGCGATCGACCCGACCAAGCTGTCCGCGGCCTCGGCGCCGTCGATGATAGCGCTTGGCGAGCCTGTGCCCGCCGTCACCGACGAAAACGTCGCGGCAATCCCCGCGAAGTCCGGGCGCCAGCAGGCCCCGATGATCATTCGCGGCGGCATTGTCGGCGGCGCTTTCGAAACGCCCGCGGCGGCCAAGCCCACAGCACCGGCAAACACTACCGCCGCCGCGCCGGCAAACGGCACCACGCCGGCAACGCCCGCGAACGGCACAGCGTCCGCTTCGAACGGCAACAGCGGAACCGGCGGACAGCCGGCCGCGACGGCCAATGCGTCGGGCGGCGGCGCGCAGCCGCAAGGCGCCCCGTCGGTGCCGCGCGTCGGCAAGGCGATGTAGATCACACTGGATCCGGCCCTGGTATGCTAGGCGCTTAAGCTGTCCGATTCCCGTGATCGGATCGGGCACGATTGCGCCGGCATTTCAAAAGGGGGTTTCATGACTGTTTCGAAAGCAATGACCGTTGCCGCAATGTTGGCGGCGACGACACTGGGCACGGGTACGGCACGGGCCGACGACATGCTTGGCTCTTACACCGCGCGGATTTCTGACCGCGATCACCGCGCCAGCGACCGCTACCCGCTCGGCAGCGCGGCGCAGATGGTGCGGCAGGACCGCGCCAACTGGCATAAATTCCACCGGCGCGACAGCGACGACCAGGGTGATGCCTGGTTCCGCAGCGACGGCTCGCGCGCCGACCTGCAGCGCATGCTGGAACGCGGCGGCGCCATGAGCAGCTCGACCCGGCGCGCCATCGTCAATGGCGAGCCGTTGATCGAGGTCGATGTCTATCCGGACAGCGTGCGGGTCAGCATAGTGGAGGATTGACGGGTCAATCTTCCTGGAAGACCGACAAGAGCCGCACCGACGAAAAAAGGGCGACGCGCGACGCCGCCCCTCGTACTTCAGACAGAGGGACGGCTCAGGCCGCTTCTTCCTTGTCGTCATCGTCGGACTCATCCTCATCGGCTTCGTCCTCATCATCGTCGCCATCTTCATCCTCGTCGTCGGACTCATCGTCGCCCGAGGCTTTGGCTTCTTCGTCGCCGTCTTCGTCGCCTTCATCTTCATCGTCCGGCTCGTCGTCGGCCGAGGCAGTGGTTTCCTCGTCGCCGTCTTCGGACGGATCGGCGGATTCGACCGCCGCGGCGGCAGCGTGGTCGAGAAGGTTTTCGGAAGCGGATTCGATCGCCTCGGCGGCGGCCGGGGTCTCTTCATTCAGGTCGATATCGTCAACGGAATTCATGGCATGCCTCCGTGTTTGGGGAATGTCTTACGGCGTGCCCAGCGAAACGATTTCGGGCAACGCGCCTTAAGTCTTTGGTTGATGCATGTCGTTGCCCCAGGACCGCTCAGCGCTTCTGGACGACATGCACCTTTGTCCCATGCGGAGGTCATCGTCATATGACTGTAAGCCGGCTCCGGCGCATTAAATTTCGGGCGCCGAATTGTTCAAGCCTGCCGGCATCCTAGCCGATGTGGGCAGGCTCGAATGTGCGGTTTTCCGAGCCGTCAGCCGACGATTTTTGAAAAATCCCCGACCTGGTCGGTGGCGGCGCGGATGCGGGCGAGCAGCGCCAGACGGTTGGCGCGCACGGCCTGGTCCTCATCATTCACGAGAACACGCTCAAAGAATGAATCAACCGGTTCGCGCAACACGCTAAGCGCCAGCATGGCGGCAGAAAAATCTTCGTTTTGAATTGCTTGGCCGGCTTCCTTCTCGGCCTGATTCACCGCGGCAAAAAGCTTCTTTTCCGCCTCCTCGCGGAACAGCGCCGGCTCAACGGTCCGGGCGATTGCTGTTTTCTTCTTCTCCTCGGCGGCCAGGATGTTGGCGGCGCGCTTGGTACCGGCAAGCAGGTTCTTGCCCTCCTCGGTGTCGAGCAAGGAGCCGAGCGCCTCGACGCGGCGCACGATCTGCAACAGGTCGTCGTTCGGCGATTGGCCGATCTCCCCCCTTGTGGGGGAGATTGGGCGCGAGCCCGCTGACAGCACGGCATCGATCAAGTCATGCCGTGCACCGCTTTCACGCAGATAGACTTTCAGACGGTCGTGGAAGAAGGCGAGGAGGTCGGACGACTGGTCCGCGCCGCCTTTGAAGTTTTCAAAGGCCTTGGCGAAAACAGACGTCAGCGCCAGACGAATCCGGTTCTCGACGAGTACCCTGACCACGCCAAGAGCCGCACGTCGCAGCGCGAACGGATCCTTGCTGCCCGTGGGCTTTTCATCGATCGCCCAGAAGCCGGTGAGCGTGTCGAGCTTGTCGGCGAGCGCGACGGCAACCGAGACCGGATCGGTCGGCACGCGGTCGGATGGGCCTTGCGGTTTGTAGTGCTCCTCGGCGGCCGCGGCGACCGACGGATGCTCGCCCTGCAGCAGCGCATATTTGCGGCCCATGGCGCCTTGCAGCTCGGGGAACTCGCCGACCACTTCGGTTTGCAGGTCCGCCTTGGCAAGCACGGCGGCACGGCTTGCGAGCGCGGTAATCTCCCCCCTCGAGGGGGAGATGTCGCCGGAGGCGACCGTCGGCGCCAGTTCCTCAGCCAACCGCTTGATACGCTCAACGCGCGCGCCTTGCGTGCCCAGCTTCGCGTGAAAAGTCACGTTGAGATGATCGAGGCGCGCCATGCGCTGGTCGAGCGGCTTCTTCAAATCCAGGTCGAACTTCGCCGCCGACTCAGCGAGTTGATCGAGGTCGGGCAAATCGCCTTGATCGGTCCGCCAGAAATAGAGCGCATCGGACAGGCGCGCGCGCACCACCTTGCCGTTGCCGTAGGCGATCTCCTTGCCGCCGTCGCTCGCCTCGATGTTGGCGACCAGCACGAAGCGGTTCGAAAGCGATTGGCCAATCTCCCCCCTAGAGGGGGAGATGCCCGGCAGGGCAGAGAGGGGGGCCTCGCGCTGAGTCCCCTCTGTCGGCTTCGCCGACATCTCCCCCTGCGAGGGGGAGATCGGGCGCGACGTCACGAAACACTTCTGGTTGGCGCGGATAGTGAGGCGGATGACCTCGCCCGGAATGGTGAGGAAATCCTGCTCGAACTCACCCATCAGCACGGCCGGCCATTCGACCAGGCCGGACACTTCCTCCAGCAGGCCCTCGTCCTCGACCAGGTCGAGGCCGTTGGCAAAGGCGATGTTGCGGGCATCGGCCAGGATGATCTCCTTGCGCCGGTCGGCATCGAGCACGACCTTGGCCGCCTCCAGCTTCGCCACATAGTCGTCGAAGCGGCGCACGGTGATCGGGCCCGGCGCATGGAAGCGATGGCCATAGGTGATATTGCCGGCGCGGATGCCGTCGATCTCGAAATCGACGATCACCGGCTCCTCGGTCTCCGGCCCGAAGGTGCAGACGATCGACTGCAGCGGCCGTACCCAGCGCAGCGAGCCGGGTTTCGCCGAGGCCGGCCCCCAGCGCATCGATTTCGGCCAAGGGAAGGCGCGGATGATGCCCGGCACCAGCTCGGCGATGATCTCTTCGGCCGCCCTGCCCGGCTTGGAGATGTGCGCGACGTAGAAGTCGCCCTTCTTGGGGTCGGAATGGACATGCGCCTCGGCGATCGACGAAAGGCCGGCCTTGCGAAGAAAACCCTGCACCGCCTGCTCGGGCGCCGTGGTCGAAGGACCCTTGATCTCCTCGCGGATGTCCTTCGAGCGCGCGGTCAGGCCACGGATGTCGAGCGCCAGGCGCCGCGGCGTCCAATATTCGCGCGCCGCCTCATAGGTGAGACCCGCCTCGACCAGACCGTCGGTCAGCATCTTCCTGAGGTCGCCGGCCGCCTTGCGCTGCATGCGGGCGGGAATCTCTTCCGAGCGGAGTTCCAAGAGCAGGTCGGGCATTGTTAAGCTCCCCACCCTCCCCTTGATGGGGAGGGTCGGCGCGAAGCGCCGAAACGAATGGGCGGGAGATAGCAACTCGGCCGCCCGCTGTCACCCCGCCAGCAGATCGCCTCTTCGACCGATTTCGCGGAATTTTTCGGCCCGCTGTCGGAACGGCGCGGGGCTGCCCGTCCTTGGGGCAGAACTTCCCATGAACCGAACGCTGCGCTGAAGCGACAAACGCTCAGGCAGAGAGCTATTGGCTGAACGGCGATGAAGACGGCATCGAGAACCCTGCAGATCCTGGCGCTCAGCGCCTGCTTCGCCGCCCAGGCGCATGGCACGATCACGATGCCGGGGATCAGGCAGGCCATGCGCACGATCGACGGCGCATCGGCGCAGATCGTATTGCCGGCCGGCGCTGCCATCGCGGCCGCGAAAGCCGTATCGGCTTAGGCCGCCGCCAGCCCGCCCGCCCGCGTCTTGAGGAACGCTTCGCCGCAGGCCTTGGCCAGATTGCGCACGCGCAGGATGTAGCTTTGCCGCTCGGTGACCGAGATGACGCCGCGCGCGTCGAGCAGGTTGAAGACATGGCTTGCCTTGATGCACTGGTCGTAGGCCGGGAAGACCATGCGATGCATCGCCAGATTGTCGCTTGGCTTGGGCGTGCCGGCATCGAGCAGCGCCTTGCACTCGGCCTCGGCGTCCTCGAAATGCCTCAGCAGCATCGCGGTGTTGGCGAATTCGAAATTGTGGCGCGAATATTCCTGCTCGGCCTGCAGGAAGACGTCGCCGTAAGTGACTTTCTCGGCGCCCTCGCGGCCATTGAAGTTCAGATCGTAGACATTGTCGACGCCCTGCACATACATGGCGAGCCGCTCCAGGCCGTAGGTCAGCTCGCCGGCCACCGGCGCGCATTCGATGCCGCAGACCTGCTGGAAATAGGTGAACTGCGAGACTTCCATGCCGTCGCACCAGCACTCCCAGCCGAGCCCCCAGGCGCCCAGCGTCGGGCTTTCCCAATCGTCCTCGACGAAGCGAATGTCGTGCAGCAGCGGATCGACGCCGATTGCTTTCAGCGAGCCCAGATAGAGTTCCTGCAGGTTCGGCGGATTTGGCTTCAGGATCACCTGGTATTGGTAATAATGCTGCAGGCGGTTCGGGTTCTCGCCGTAGCGGCCATCCTTCGGGCGGCGCGAGGGCTGCACATAGGCCGCGTTCCAGCGCAGCGGGCCCAGCGCGCGCAAGGTGGTGGCCGGATGGAAGGTGCCGGCGCCGACCTCCATGTCGTAGGGCTGCAGGATGACGCAACCATAGTCCGCCCAGTAATTGTGCAAGGTCAGGATCAGCCCCTGGAAGGAGCGGCTGGGATGTATATGGGCAGGAATTTCGATGGTCACGGCGGCCTCGGAAAGCGCGGGATGACGCTTCCCTAGTTGCCGGGCCGCCGAGCGTCAAGGCGGGAGGCTCGCGCCCGGCAAGGCGGAAAGCTTTGCGGCGGGCTGGCCCATTGCCGTCGAGCGGCGGCCGCCGTTTGCTCCGTTCCAGCTCAACGACAGAGGTTTCGCTATGTCCGGTCAACTCACCATACGACCCGTCACAAGGCTGGACTACGAGCAGTGGCTGCCGCTCTGGGACGGCTACAACGCGTTTTACGGGCGCTCCGGCTCGACGGCACTTGCCGGCGAGATCACGCAGATGACATGGTCGCGTTTCTTCGACGCCTATGAACCGGTGCATGCGCTGGTGGCCGAGCGCGATGGCAATCTGCTCGGCCTTGTCCACTATCTCTATCATCGCTCGACGACGTCGATCGCGCCGAGCTGCTACCTGCAGGATCTCTTCACCACGCAGGCCGCGCGCGGCCAGGGCGTCGGCCGGGCGCTGATCGAAGGCGTCTATGAGCGCGCCAGGCAAGCGGGCGCGAACCGCGTCTACTGGCTGACGCATGAGACGAACCACACCGCGATGCAGCTCTACGACAAGATCGGCGAGAAGTCGGGGTTCGTCGTCTATAGAAAAATGTTCTAGTTTCCTCGACACAGGGAAGGCAGCTGTTTGTCGGCGCAAGATTGTCACCGGTCATTTCCACGACAACCGCTGAGATTGGTTGAAGCCTTCCAACCTCGTTATTTCAGCGCGGAGCAGCTGCGAAGCGGTGTCGCGGAGACCCTGGAATCCATTCCGTGACCTGAGCCGCGGAGTGCAGCGGAGCAGAATTCTGCACCGCGACAGCGCTCGGAAGTCACGGAATGGATCCTCGGGTCTGCGCGCGGCGCTTCGCTCCTTGCTCCGCCCGTGGATGACGACGGGGTGGCCGTTTCGGCCAATCTCCACCTGCCAAGGCCCGAGCTCGGCAGACGCCGAGCCGAAACGAAAACGGGGCTCGATGAGCCCCGCATTCTTCAATGTTGACGAAAAGCGCTCAGCCTTTCGGCGCGGGCGTCGGCTCCGGCTTCACTTTGGGGGTTTCCTGCGCGGTGTTGGATTCGATCGGCGGCAGGCCCTTGAGCAGCTTCTGCTGCAAAGTGGCGAGCACATCCGGATCGGGCTTCAGGTCGCGTGCCTGCGTCCACTGATAGGTGGCCTCGAGCTTGCGGCCGACGCGCCAGTAGGCATCGCCGAGATGATCGTTGAGGACCGGATCCTCGGGCTTCAGCGAGACGGCGCGCTCCATCTCGCGCACGGCGTCGTCGAAGCGGCCCATGCGGAAATAGGCCCAGCCCAGCGAATCGACGATGTAGCCGTCGTTCGGCCGCAGATCCACGGCCTTCTGGATCATCGCCAGGCCTTCCTTGAGGTTCATGTTCATGTCGACCCAGGAATAGCCGAGATAGTTCATGACCTGCGGCTGGTCGGGCTGCAGCTCCAGCGCCTTGCGGAAATTGGGTTCCGCCTTCGGCCATTCCTTCAGCCGCTCATAGGCGATGCCGCGCTGGTAGAAGATGTTCCAGTTGGCGGCGGTTGGCGTCTTCAGCTGCTCGACAGCCTTGTCGTAGAGACTGGCGGCCGAGCGGAAATCTTCCTTCGAGCCATAGACGCCGCCAAGCGCCAGATAGGCGCGCATGTCGTCCGGATGTCTGTCGAGATAGGCCTTGAGATGCGAAATCGCCTCGTCATGCTTGTCGAGATCGGCAAGGTTGAGGCCGATCTGCAGGTCGGAGAGCTCCTTCAGCGGCGAGGATGCCGGAATGCGGCGGTAGAGCGAGACGGCGCCTTCGCCGTCCTTCAACTGCTCGGCCACGGCGGCAAGCTGCACAAGGGCTGCGTCGCTGTCCGGCTTCAGCGCCAGGGCATATTGCAGATAGAGCCGCACGAAAGGCTCGCCGCCGCCGCGGTTGAGCGCGGTGGCAAGGTCAAGCAGGATTTCGGATGCGCCGTCGGCCGGACCGGTGACGAGCGGCTCGATCTTGTCGCCCTTGCTGATGCGGTCGCGCAGCGTGGTGATTTCGAGCTTGCCCGGCGCGAAGGCTTCGGCCTGGTTCAACACCGCCTGCGCCTTCGACTTGTCGCCCTTGCGGACCAGGAACGAGGCATAGGCCTGGGCGTTGCGCATCCAGGTTTCGGGCGCGGAGCCGCCGGCCGCGGTATCGGCCATGGTGGCGGCGTAGAGTTCCTCGGCCTTGTCGTTCAGGCCGGCGGCGTCGGCGATCAGCGCGCGGTGGAATGATTTGAACAGGCCGAACCAGTCCGGGCCCTTGAGCTTGTCGATGGAGTCCATGGCCTCGGACGCGTTGCCGGCACCTTCCTTGGCCCAGCCGTCCATGACGCCCGAGAGCAGCCGGTCGAGATCGGATTCCAGCGAGAGCTTCAGCCAGTACTGCGCCTTGGCGTAGT
This sequence comes from Mesorhizobium sp. CA5, assembly GCF_020165105.1. NCBI lineage: Bacteria > Pseudomonadati > Pseudomonadota > Alphaproteobacteria > Hyphomicrobiales > Phyllobacteriaceae > Mesorhizobium > Mesorhizobium sp. CA5. Next base: position 59,066 of record NZ_JAIUHJ010000006.1, read on the forward strand.
CCTTCTTGTGGAAGGAATCGATGGCCAGAGCCAGGCGCGAGAAGCGCTCGACGTCCGGCACTTCCTTCAGCTTATCGGCATAGACCAGCGATTCCTCGAAGCGGCCTTGCGCGACCAGAGCCAGCATCAGGCTCTGCTGCAATTCCTTGTCGTTCGGCGCAAAGGCCAGCGCCTGCTTGTAATAGGCGATCGCATCGTCGAGATCGTTGTCGCTTTCGGCGATATGAGCCGCGAGATAGGCGCCCGAGAAAGACGTGATCTGGAGCGGTCGGGCCTCTTCCTTGGCCTGGACCGGCAGCACCCAAAGCGCCACACCGGTCAAAAATGCCAGCCTCGTCAGCCAGCGCGCACGTCCTTGCCGCATCGTATCCCTTTCAGCCAGATGCGATCCCGCCCTTGGCGGACCGCCCACAGACTCGCTCTTTTCCGGTCAAAGCATGGCCTTTTTGGGGTCAGGCTTCAATTGCCGGGCGAATCACAATGCAATCATCCGGCTTAAAAAACGATGCCGCGCCAGCGAAAATCCCGCGCGCAGGCCCGGGACGCCCATATGCGGCATCGGATTGCCTACAGATAGGTATCGCTGAATCCGCTGGCGGCAACCGTATCGCACAGGCCGGACCATTCGCAGCCGGAGCACGCCTGGCGCGTCAGGCCGGCGGAAAAGGCCTTGCGCATCTCCGCCAGTTTGGAGGCGTCCAGCGCCAATCGGTCTCCGGCCTGGATCGGCCTGCCCAGCAGTTCGCTCACATCGCGCGCGGCCATCCGGTCCCGCTCGGCGGCGCTCTCGCGCAGGCAATGCGGCTCCGGCTCACCGAGCAGCGGGGCGCAGACGTCGTCCGGACCGGCAACGATCACCACCGCCTCGCTCTCGCCCAGCCGCTTCACCACCTTGTCGTAATTGGCGGTGAAGGCCGGCGAGTAGCCCTTGCCGACATAGGTCAGCAGGCAGAGCAGATGATGGGCGCGCAGCTTGACGGTCATCGCGTCCCGGACGAGCGGTCGCCTTGCTCTGCACGATAGGTGGAAAAGAGCTTCAGCGTCGCCGCCCCCAGCGCCGACTTGAGCAGGCCGCCGACGATGAAAGGCACGAAGCCGAAGGTGATGGCCTTTTCAGCGCCGATCATGACCGCAAGCCAGGCGGTGCCCAGAACCAGGCAGAGCAGGTTGCCGATGAGCATGGCAGCGAAGGCAAGCATGACGCGGTTCCCGTTCCAGCCGCGTTCGGCCAGCCAGCCCACGACAGCGCCGACGACCGGAAAGGCGAAAAGATAGCCGCCGGTCGGGCCAACGAAATGCTGTATGCCAGCGGCGCCGCCTGCAAGAACCGGGAAACCGGCGGCGCCCTCGACGAGCCAGGCGGCGATGGTCAGCGCACCGAAGCGCCAGCCATAAAGCGCGCCGACCAGTGTGACGGCGAAGGTCTGCATGGTGACCGGAACCGGCACCATCGGCACCTCGATATAGGACGACAGCGCCAGGAACAGCGAACCAAGGATCACGGCGCCGATCTGCCAGGCGAGCGAACGGCTGTGCAGCCGCAATGGGCTGAAGGAGGGGTTTTGGGTCGAAATGGCTGCGTTTGTCACGGTGTCTTCCTTGGCTCGTGTGAATTATAGATAATTTTTCGACTTCATCTATTATCGAATCCATATTTTGAAACGAATGGCAAGCGCCTGCCCTCGAATTCGTCATTCCAGGGAGGAGCGAAGCGACTGGCGCAGACCCTAGAATGACGAGGCTGAGAAGCCTCGGCCAATCGCCAATCGCCAAACCTACCCCACGATGGCGAAGGCGTCGCGGGTCTTGCCGGAAGCGGTCTTGACCGGCTTCTGGCCGATCCATTGCACGTGCCGCCCGAGTGTCGCGGCGGCCGATTCGGTATTGCCTTGTCTCAGGGCGCTCAGGATCGCCCGGTGATCCTGGTCGGTGCGGATTTCCCATTCCGAGCGCCAGGCCGCGAACAGGAAGCGCGCGCTCGCGGCATGCAGGTCGTCGATGGTGGAGAGCAGGCGCGGCATGTTGCAGGGCGCCAGGATCAGCCGATGGAAGGTGCGATTGGCCTCTTCCCAGGAGCGCACGTCGCGGGATTTGTCGCCGGCCTTGGTCGCCTCCTCGGCCTGGTCGAGAATCGACGCCGTCAGATGCGGCACGGCATGGCGCAGCGCCAGCACTTCGAGCGCCGCCCGCATCTCGGCCACCTCCCTGACCTCGCCGAGATCGAAAGAGGCGACACGCACGCCGCGGCGCGGCTCGCCGATCGCCAACCCTTGCGCCTCCAAACGCCGGAAGGCCTCGCGCACCGGGACATGGCTGGTGTTGAATTCCTCGGCGACATGGTCCTGGCGCAGCCGCGATCCGGGCTCGATCGCACCCGAAATGATGCGATCCGCCAGTTCCTTGCTGATGCGGACGGCGATCGTGTCTTCTTTGCTGGCCATATTTTATAGATAATTTGCCGGACCGCCGTTTGTCGAGACGGCCGGCGCGGGATTCACAGGCGCCCTTCCCGGCGGACGCAAATGTGCCGGATCCGCGGGCTCAGTTGACGCGGCTGATGCAGAAATCGATCACGTCGATCAAAGCCGACTTCTGCGGCGTCGCCTCCAGCGGCGCCAGCGCGTCGCGGGCGATCTCGCCGAAATGGCGGGCGCGGCCGATCGTATCGGCGATGGCGCCGTGGCGGGCCATCAGTCCGATAGCCTTTTCAAGCCCGGCATCGTCGGCGACGTTGTCCTCGATGGCGCGCTTCCAGAAGGTGCGCTCGGCCTTGGTGCCGCGCCGGTAGGCGAGGATCACCGGCAGCGTCACCTTGCCCTCGCGGAAATCGTCGCCGACATTCTTGCCGAGATCCTTGCTCGAGCCGCCATAGTCCAGCGCGTCGTCGATGAGCTGGAAGGCAAGGCCGAGATTCATGCCGTAGGAGCGAAGCGCCGCGCGATCGGTGCGCGAGGCCTGGGCGATGACCGGCCCGACTTCGGCGGCGGCCGAGAACAGCGCCGCCGTCTTGGCCTTGATGACGGCGAAATGCTCGTCCTCGGTGGTCTCGAGGTTCTTGGCGGCGGCAAGCTGCATCACCTCGCCCTCGGCGATGATGGAGGCTGCGGCCGACAGGATGTCCAGCGCTTCCAGCGAGCCGACCTCGACCATCATGCGGAAGGCCTGGCCGAGCAGGAAATCGCCGACGAGCACGCTCGCCTGGTTGCCCCAGATCATGCGCGCCGTCTTCTTGCCGCGGCGTAGCGCGCTCTCGTCGACCACGTCGTCATGCAGCAGCGTCGCCGTGTGCATGAACTCGACCGCCGTGGCGAGCTTGACATGGCCTTCACCGGAATAGCCGAACATCTGCGCGGCGGCGAGCGTGAGCATGGGCCTGAGCCGCTTGCCGCCGGAGGAGATCAGATGATTGGCGATCTCCGGGATCATCTCGACGTCGGAGCCGGCCTTGGACAGGATCAGCTCGTTGACCCGCCCCATATCGGCGGCTGTCAGATCGATCAAATCCTTGATGGAAGCGGGTTCCCGCTTGCCTTCGATGTTGAGAACGACACCCACCACGACAACTCCCGTCAATCTGACGCACCCTTGGTCCCTCGCTGACTCTAGGGCGGCGCAACCGGGCACGGCAAGAGGCGAATTAGCGCGGCTCCGCCGACGGAGTGTCCACGCGCACGTTTACACGAACGCCACAACCTGCGATTTTCGTTTCATGATCGAGCTTGTCCGCACCAACGACGCCGTCGTCATCTCCTTTGTCGAATCGCTGATGCGCGATGCCGGCATCGCCTGTTTCGTCGCCGACCAGAATATGAGCGTGCTCGACGGTTCGCTCGGCATCCTGCCGCGGCGCGTGATGGTCGATGCCGAAAAGGTGGATGCCGCACGGCGCATCCTCAAGGATGCCGGCATCGAGAACGAGATCCGCAAAAAATAATGGGAGCCAGCACCGCCCCCGTCCCGGATACGCCGGCGCACACGATCGATGCCTTCCATCGCGGGCGCTTCTGGCTGGTGCAGCCGAGCCGCGGCGGTCATCGCGCCGGCATGGACGCCATGATGCTGGCGGCCGCCGTGCCGTCCGGCTTTTCCGGCCGGCTCGCCGATTTCGGCGCGGGCGCCGGCGCCGCCGCTCTTGCCGTGCTGTCGCGCTGTCCGGCGGCGCAGGCCGTGCTCGTCGAGCGCTCCGCCGAAATGGCCGGGTTCGCCACTGCCACGCTTTCGCATCCCGGCAATGGCCATCTCGGCGACCGCGCCTCGGTGCTGACCGCCGACGTGACGCTGACCGGTCGAGCGCGGACCGAGGCCGGGCTTGCCGACAACTCCTTCGACTTCGTCATCATGAACCCGCCGTTCAACGCGGCCGAGGATCGCTCGACGCCCGACGCGTTGCGCAGAGAGGCGCATGTGGCCGAGGACGGCCTGTTCGAGCGCTGGATCAGGAGCGCCGCCGCCGTCGCCAGGCCGCGCGGCGGGCTGGCCGTCATCGCGCGGCCCGAGCAGTTGGTTGCCGTCCTGAACGCGATCGAAGGACGCTTCGGCGATGCCGAGTTGCTGTGCGTGCATCCGCGGCCGGATGCGGCGGCGATCCGCATCGTCGTCAGGGCGGTGCTCGGCGCGCGCGGAAAATTGTCGATCCGCCCGCCGCTCATCTTGCACGGGCCGTCCGGCAACGGGCCGGCGGAGCGGACGGAAATGATCAATAACGGCCTGGCATCGCTGTTCGGCGATTGATCCTTGAAGCGCGTCGCGTTGAAATGGATTCTAGCGACGCGCTTCAAGTTTTTGTTTTATGCATGTCTTTTTCGCAAAACCGCTGCACACTTTTGCGCGACATGCACTGGCCGGCGATGCGGCATTGCCGTTGGCCGGCGAGTTTCTTACATGCCCAAGCAGGATGACGCTGCGCCCGTGAAACAGACCAACCGACCTGATCTCATCTTGCTCCTTTGCCTTTTGTCCGGAGACAATCGTTCGTGAAACGCCTTTTCAACCGCCTGCTGCCGAAATCCTGGCGCTCGACAGTCGTCACCATTCCGGTCATCCGGCTGCAAGGCCCCATCATGGCCGGCGGAGGCCAGTTCCGGCCGAGCCTGTCGCTCGCCTCGACGGCCGGCCTGATCGAAAAGGCGTTCGGCTTCGACGCGCCGGCGGTCGCCATCTCGATCAATTCGCCGGGCGGCTCAGCGGTGCAGTCGCGGCTGATCTTCAAGCGCATCCGCGACCTGGCGGCGGAAAAGAACAAGAAGGTGCTGGTCTTCGTCGAGGACGTGGCGGCCTCGGGCGGCTACATGATCGCGGTTGCCGGCGACGAGATCTTCGCCGACCCGTCCTCGATCGTCGGCTCGATCGGCGTGGTCTCGGCCTCGTTCGGCTTCCCGGAGCTGATGAAGAAGATCGGCGTCGAGCGGCGCGTCCACACCGCCGGCCAGAACAAGGCCGTGCTCGATCCGTTCAAGCCCGAGAAGGAGGAGGACGTCGAACGGCTGAAGGCGCTGCAGCTCGAAGTGCACGAAACCTTCATCGACCTCGTCAAGGAACGGCGCGGCAGCAAGCTCAAGGACGACCCGGACCTGTTCACCGGCCTGTTCTGGACCGCCAAGCGCGGTCTCGAGCTCGGCCTTGTCGATGCGCTGGGCGATATGCGCAGCGTGCTCAAGACCCGTTTCGGCGAAAAGACGCAGCTCAAGCTGATCACCGCGCCGCGCGGTCTGTTCGGCCGTTTCGGCCTGTTCGGCTCGCGCGTTTCGGCGCCGGATATCGCGGCGGCCGCCGCCAGCGGCGTCCTCGATGCGGCGGAAGAGCGCGCGCTGTGGGCGCGCTTCGGGCTTTGAAAAAGCCATGAATGCGGCTAGCATGGCCGCTTGACCGAGCCTGTCCGGCCGGCCTTGCCGCGAGGACGCGGGAGGAGTTTTAGAGATGCCGCAGATCATTTTCTTCGCCGTTGTCGGCGCCGCCGCTTACTTTGGCTACCGCGCTTTCGTGCGCGAGGCCGAACGCGTGACGGCCAAGATCCGGCGTACCGAAAGACAGGCGGCGAACGGCACGACGGGCACGCTGGTCAAGGACCCCAAGACCGGCGAATATCGTCTCGCCAAGGACTGATCCCATCTCGCCAGCAGCCGACATCCTGGAGCCCGGCACAGAGGTCCGGACGTGGCTTGCGCCTGCCAAGATCAACCTGGCGCTGCATGTCATCGGACAGCGCGCCGACGGCTACCATCTCATCGACAGCCTTGCCGTCTTCACCCGCTTCGGCGACCGGCTCGAGATCGAGCGGGCCGAGCAGGATGAATTCTCGGTATCCGGCCGTTATGCCGCCGGGCTGCCGCTCGACGGCGACAATCTGGTGGTGAAGGCGCGCGATGCCTTGCGCCGGGAAGCCGGCATGCAACAGGGATCGCCGGTCGCCATCCGGCTGGAGAAGAACCTGCCCATCGCCTCCGGAGTCGGCGGCGGCTCGAGCGACGCGGCGGCCGCGCTTAACGCTCTGGCGCGGCTCTGGAAGCTCGATATCGACGACAATTCGCTGGCCCGGATCGGGCTTTCGCTCGGTGCCGACCTGCCGATGTGCCTCAAATCAAAGCCGCTGATCGCACGCGGTATCGGCGATGAAGTCTCGCCGCTATCCGCCTTTCCTGCGCTTGGCCTGGTGCTGGTCAATCCGGGCATCGCGGTCTCGACGCCGGACGTGTTCAAGGCGCTCTCCAGCCGCGACAGCGAGGCGCTGCCGCCGCTGCCGAAGCGCTTCGACTTCCACACGATCCGCAACTGGTTGGAGACGACGCGCAACGATCTTGAGCCTGCCGCGCGTTCGATCGAACCTGCGATCGGCGAGGCGCTCAAGGCACTGAAAAAAGCCGACGCCGCCTTCGCGCGCATGTCCGGCTCGGGCGCCACCTGTTTCGGCCTGTTCGAGACCGGCAATGTTGCAAAACGCGCGGCGATCGAGATCCGCGCCCGCCACCCCGACTGGTTCGTTGCCGCGACGCGCAGCATGGAGGTGAGCAATGGCGAAGCTTGACGAAAGCCGGCCCTTCATTCCGGTGCGCATCGCCGTGCTTACCGTCTCCGACACGCGCGGCCTCGCCGACGACAAATCCGGACAGACGCTGGCCGACCGCATCGCGGAAGCCGGCCACAGCCTTGCCGCGCGCGATATCGTGACCGACGACCGCGACAAGATCCGCGACAAGGTGCTTGGCTGGTCGAAGGACGAAAACATCGATGTCGTGATCACCACCGGCGGCACCGGCTTCACCGGCCGCGACGTGACGCCGGAGGCGCTGGAGCCGATCTTCGAAAAGCGCATGGACGGCTTTTCGGAAGTCTTCCACCGCATCTCCTACGACAAGATCGGAACCTCGACGATCCAGAGCCGGGCAACAGGCGGCGTCGTCAACGCCACCTTCGTCTTCGTGCTGCCGGGCTCGCCCGGCGCCTGCAAGGACGCCTGGGACGGCATCATCAAGGCGCAGCTCGACTACCGGCACATGCCCTGCAACTTCGTCGAGATCATGCCGCGGCTGGACGAGCATCTCAGGCGCGGCGGCAAGCCCACCTCGTAAAGCTCAGTTAAGGCGCCCGGCCGGCACGGCGGGGCATCATTTCGGCGGCGCGATCCAGATTTCGGCGTTCAGCCTTCTGGTCGCCAGGCCGCGCGCCAGGGCTTCGGCGCTGCGCGCGCTCTTTGCCAGAGCCGAGGCCTGACGCTTGCTGATGACAAGCCCCTCGGCCAGCGCACGATTGCTCGAGAACACCCTGGCCAGGAAAGGCGCACGGTTGGCGCGGGCGCGTGAAAAGCGCGCCGGCATGGTCTGTTTCGCGGTGTGCGCCACGACTTCGTCGATCCAGCCCTCGGCGAGCCGCGCCCCCGGCTCGAGCAGGAGCAGCCAGTCGCCCTTGGCCTGGCCGATACCGGCGCCGATCCCGCCGGTCGCATAGTGGCAGCCGGCATGCTCGGCCACCCGGTGCGTCTGATCGGTCGAGCCTTGATCGCAGACGATCACGTCGCGCACGACGCCTTCGACCGCGCCGCCGACCAGCGAGGCGAGCGTACGGGCAAGCCCCTCTTCGTCGTTGCGGGTTTCGATAAGGACGCTGAGCATTTTAGCCGAATAGCGGAAAGTGCGGCGATGCGCCAGTTGCGCGCTTCAAGCGAAAAAGTTCTTGCTTTGTTCTCTTCGGCGAAATAGGAATAGTTTCATGAACAGAGCGATTCGACAGCCTGCCGACAGTCCCTGGGAGAGGGCGAAAATGGAACAGATCGTGCGCGCCGACATTGCCGCTTTCGGAGCAGGCCGAGCCGAGATGGCGAACGCGATGATCGAGCAGAGCGGCTTGCGCGTGCGGCCCGATCGCAATCGCGGCCGCTCGGCCGGGATCAATCCGTCCGGCCGGTTCGAGCCGATCAGCCGGCATGTGTTCGACGACGGCTGGAACTCGCTGGAGGAACTGCCGCCGTTCAAGACGGAAGTGCAGGTCGAAAAGCCGCGCACCATCATCACGCGCAACGAGTCGCCTGACATCTCCTTCGACCGTTCGATCAACCCCTATCGCGGCTGCGAGCATGGCTGCGTCTACTGCTTCGCCAGGCCGACGCATGCCTTCATGGGCCTGTCGCCGGGGCTCGATTTCGAATCGAAGCTGTTCGCCAAGCCGGATGCCGCGCGCATGCTGGACAGGGAATTGTCGAAACCGGGCTACCAGCCGCGCACGATCGCCATCGGCACCAACACCGATCCCTACCAGCCGATCGAGAAGCAATACCGCATCATGCGCGAGATCCTGGAAGTGCTGGAAGCGCGCGGCCATCCGGTCGGCATCGTCACCAAGTCGGCGCTGGTGACACGCGACATCGACATCCTGTCGCGCATGGCCGAGCGCGGCCTTGCCAAGGTGGCGCTGTCGGTGACGACGCTCGACCGCATGCTGGCGAGAACGATGGAGCCACGCGCCTCGACGCCGACGAAGCGGCTGGAGGCGATCAGGCAGCTTTCGGACGCCGGCATCCCGGCGTCGGTGATGGTGGCGCCGATTATTCCGGGGCTTACCGATCCGGAGATGGAGCGCATCCTCGATTCGGCTAGAGCCGCCGGCGCGCGGGAGGCCGGCTACGTCATCCTGCGCCTGCCGCTCGAAGTGGCGCCGATCTTCAAGGACTGGCTGTTGCGCCATTATCCCGACCGTTACCGGCATGTGATGTCGCTTATCCGCTCGATGCGCGACGGCAAGGATTACGATTCCGAATGGGGCAAGCGCATGAAGGGCGCCGGTCCCTATGCCTGGCAGATCGGCCGGCGCTTCGAGATCGCCGCCAAGCGGCTCGGCCTCAATGTCGAGCGACGGCAGCTTCGCACCGACCAATTCGTCGCAGGCGCCAGTGCCGGCGAGCAGCTGATGCTGCTTTGACGCCAGCACCGGCCATGGCGGCCGGCGCTAAGCACTTCCAGGCAAAGCGATTTTCGGTCTGGAATTGCCATTCGTTTCGAAATTCCGTCCGGCCCCTGTCCCCCGGCTGTGAGACGGTGCCTTCCCGGTCCGACGCCCCATCCGACCCGGAAGGACTTGCGGAGAATCGGAGCCGATGCGAACCTCGCCGCACCATGGCTCGCGCGCGTTCCGATTCTCCGCTTCTCTTTGAAATGGTCGAGAAGCCCGACTTCTCGATCGAGACGAAAGCGATAGCCGACGGGCTGTGGCCGGTCGCCGGCATGGACGAGGCCGGCCGCGGTCCGCTCGCCGGTCCGGTGGTGGCCGCCGCGGTGGTGCTCAACCCCGCCAATATTCCCGAAGGCCTCGACGATTCCAAGCGACTCACCCATTTGCAGCGCGAGGCGCTGTTTCTCAAAATTCTCGGCTCGGCGCTCAGCATCTCGATGGCTTCGATCAGCGCCGAAGGCATCGACAAAAGCAACATCCTGAAGGCCAGCCTCGAAGCGATGCGCCGAGCCGCCGCCGGCCTGTCCTTGCGGCCGAAGCTCGCCATGGCCGACGGCCGCGACATACCGCCAGGTCTCGCCTGCGAAGGCCGCGCACTCATCAAGGGCGACCAGCGCTCGCAATCGATCGCCGCCGCCTCGATCGTCGCCAAGGTGATGCGCGACCGCATGATGTGCGGCTGCGGCGGACATCACGAGCACTACGGCTTCGAAGTGCATATGGGTTACGCGACGGTCCGCCACCGCACCGCGATCGAGGCGCATGGGCCGGTGGCACGGCTCCACCGGGCCTCGTTCGCGCCGTTCCGGTTGGGTGGGGTTGAGATGGCGGAAGAGGAAGAGAGCCTCGCCGGGCTGGAGTAGTTAGCTGATCTCCCCTCGTGGGGGAGATGTCCGGCAGGACAGAGGGGGGCGCTGTCCCGCCAGCCTGTCAGCCAGTAGCACGAACTTCTCGCAAAGTTGCACTCGACCCAGCGCACAGAATGAGACGCCGCGATCCTTCGCGCCCCTCTCTGCCCTGCCGGGCATCTCCCCCACAAGGGGGGAGATCAGCAGTTCAGGCGCCGCGCTCCCTTTTCAAACAACAAAAAAGCCGCCGGGTTGCCCAGGCAGCTTTTGAGTTCGAAGTTTCGAAGTCAGCTCAGTTCAGCTTGGCCTTCACATCATTGAGCGCCGACTTGAACAGATCCGCGCCGGTCTTGACGTCGACCTTGGCGGCGAGCAGCGTGCGGGCGGCTTCGACGGCGATGTCGACGGCGGTGGCGCGCACTTCGCTGACCGCCTCGCGCTCGGCCTGGCTGATCTTCTGCTCGGCAAGCGCGGTGCGCCGGGCGACATAGTCCTCGGTCTTCTTGGCCGCCTCGGAGGCAAGCAAGTCAGCCTCGCGTTTGGCGGCAGCGACGATGTCGGCGGCCTCCTTCTCGGCTTCCTTGCGCTTCTGCTGATACTGGCGCAGCAGCTGCTGGGCCTCCTCGCGCAGGCGCCGTGCCTCTTCGAGCTCGCTGCTGATCTTGGCCGCGCGGGCGTCGAGCGACTTGGCAAGCATGCCCGGCACCCTCAGATAGACGACGGCGCCGAGGAAGATGATCAGGGCGATGGTGGCCCAGAGCGTGGCGAGTGATGTGGCGTCCATGATCCCGCTCCTCACCGGCTCGCGGATTTGACCGCGGCCGCGATTTCGGCCTTGTCGGCCTTGCCGCCGACAAGCGCCTCGACGATGGCCGAGGTCGTGTCCTCGGCGATAGTGCCGACTTCCTTCATCGCCTTGGCCTTGATCGAGGCGATGCTCGCCTCGGCCTCGCCAAGTTTCTTCTCAAGCTCGGCCTCGAGCTTCTTGCGCGTGCCCTCGGCTTGCGCCTTGGCGGCGTCGTTCGCCTGCTGGCCGATCTTGTTGGCGTTGACCTTGGCTTCCGCCAATTCCTGCTCATAGGCAGCAACCGCGGCGTCCGCCTCGCCCTTCAGCCTTGCGGCATGGTCGAGGTCCTGGGTGATGCGGTCGTTGCGGACATCGATGATGCCGCCAAGACGCGGCATCACAACCCGCTTCAGGAACAGGTAAAAGAGCCCGAAGGTGATGACCAGCCACAGGATCTGCGACGGGAAGGTTTTGGCATCGAACGGCGGGAACGCTTCATGCTCCGCGGCAGGCACGGCAGTGCCGGCATGCGTATCCCCCTCGGCCGCGGCCGGCGCTGCTTCTTGCGCATAGGCAGATGTCACGAACATCTCATTCCCCTGTCCCTAGAACGGGCCGCACCATGCGGCCCCTTTCGTCAGCGCCGGCTCTTATTTGAAGACCAGGAGCAGAGCGATCAGGAGCGAGAAGATGCCCAGAGCTTCGGTCACGGCGAAGCCGAAGATCAGGCGGCCGAACTGGCCGTCGGCAGCCGACGGGTTGCGGAGCGCACCCGAGAGGTAGCTGCCGAAGATGTTGCCGAGGCCGATGCCCGCGCCGCCCATGCCGATGCAGGCGATACCAGCGCCGATAGCAGCTGCTGCAGTTGCGTCCATTTCAAAACTCCTGTGGTTTCTCTGTTCGTTGAAGTTGGTACGTTGGGTAAGCTGGCGCCGGGGCGCCGGTGAAAATCAGTGGCTCGGGTGCAGGGCGTCGTTCAGATACATGCAGGTCAGCACCGCGAACACATAGGCCTGCAGGAAGGCGACCAGCAGCTCGAGCGCCGAGAGCGCGACCGCCATGGCAAGCGGCAGCACCGAGCCGGCGATACCGACGGCGCCAAACGCGCTCAGGCTGACGACGAAGCCCGAGAACACTTTCAGCGTGATGTGGCCGGCCAGCATGTTGGCGAAAAGACGAACCGAGAGGCTGACAGGCCTCGAGACGAAGGAGATGATTTCGATCGCCACCACCAGCGGCAGAAGATAGCCCGGCACGCCATGCGGCACGAACAGCTTGAGGAAGCCGAAGCCGTGCTTGGCGAAGCCGTAGACGAGGACCGTGCCGATGACCAGGATCGCCAGCGTGAAGGTGACGATGATGTGGCTGGTGACGGTGAAGAAATAAGGGAACAGGCCGATCAGGTTGGCGACCAGCACGAACATGAACAGCGAGAACACCAGCGGGAAGAACTGCATGCCCTGCTTGCCCGCGGCATCGCGCAGCATGTTGCCGACGAATTCGTAGGCCATTTCGGACACCGACTGCAGGCGACCGGGAATCAAGGCCCGGCTGGCGGTGCTCATATAGAGAAAGGCGGACGCCAGGACGATCGTCACGACCATGAACAAAGAGGAGTTGGTGAAAGATACGTCGTAGCCGCCGATATGCAGCGGGATGATCGGATGGATCTGGAACTGGTGGATCGGATCGACCTTGTCAGCAGCCACTTTAAATCCCCGTCAAAGCCACAAACGGCTTTTTAATTCACTTTAGCGCCCTGCGGCGCCTCACTTCATTCTCTCGGCTCGCGCGGCTTGCCGCCCTGGCCGAATTCCGATGCCAGTCCCGCCGAGCGCAGGACATTGAGTATGCCTGCGCCAAAGCCCAGCAACAGGCCGACGATCAGACCCCAGGGCGCTATTCCCGCCAGACGGTCGATGATCCAGCCCAAGCCGACACCGACCACCACTCCGGCGATGAACTCGCTGGACAGCTTCAGCGCCTGACCGTAACCGGTCGCAGCTTTCGCTTCGTCTTTCCCCTCGGACCGGTCCGTGCGTCTCGTCGCAAGCGATGCTTCGAGGTCGCGCCGGCGGCGCTCAAGTTCGTCGTCGCGGATGGTGGCTTCTGGCTGCCTGCCGCGGCCGGTTTCTCCGGTTCCGTCTGGCCCGGTTTTGTCGGCCATCGCAACCCCCCTGCCCGGGCAGACGATTGCCGTCCGTCCGCTTCTAAAGTCGCCGGCAACATAGTTAGAGGGTCCGCCCCCGTCAAGCCACGGGCCGAACTTCCGAGCGATGTATTTTTAGCAGTTAAATCAATGGTTTATCGAGGTGCGACATCGTGCCCTTCACGCCTGCGTGAGGTAACGGCGCGAATCCGCGCGACAAGGCGCGTCCGCCGAGGCATTGCCGGGCGTCGGAGGAAGGGATAGCCGGGGCGGTGTTTGGGCGGCTCAGCTTGAGCCGCCTAAGCGCGTCGCGATCCTTCAGATTCGCTCCACGCGCTTCAGTTTTTGATTTCGCGCGTGTCTTCCCGAAACCGCTTACCACTTTCGGGAGACATGCTTTAGCGGCTCAGCTCCAGCCGCCGCCATAGGTGCGGTAGAAGATATGCAGGCCGATCCTGGTCATCTTGTGCATGGCCCGCGCCCAGCCCGGATGGACGTAATTGGCGTAGTAATGCGTCGAAGAACCGACCTCGGGAATGAATATCTTGCCGGCGGTCACCGCCATGGCAACCTCCTGGGCGGTCTTGTAGGAGGCCAGGTCGGTGATTGTCTTCTTCCTGCCGTCGCAGGCAAAGGAGAACTGGCAGCGGTTGAACCAGTTGTCGTTCTGGTAGACGACGCCGCAGATCGTCTTCGGATAGGTCGGATTGCGGACGCGGTTGAGGATCACCTGCGCCACCGCCGCCTGGCCGCGGACCGGCTCGCTGCGCGCCTCGAAATAGATGCCCTTGGCAAGGCAGGCCTGCTCGGGCTTGGAAAAGACACTTGCCGGCAGGGGGGTCTGCAGCCAGGCATGGTCGCCCTTGCCCATCGGCGGAATGAAGCGGCCATCGTTGGGATCGTCCTGCAGCAGCGCCTCGAAGGGCGAAGCCTTGGCGTAGTCGGGCGCGGACTGGGCATAGGCCGTGGCAAGGATGTCCGGCTTGTCGTTGTTGACGAGAGCGACAAGTGCCGCCGGCAGCGCCGGATCAGGCCTCTTGTCCTCGCGAAGATGGAAGGCCTGGGCGATCTGGACTTCCTTGCCCTTGATGCCCGGCTTGGCGAAGGTGAGCTTCAGGCCGCTGTCCATCGCGGGACGCAGCAGCGAGGAGGTGCGCTCGAAAATCGAGCCGGCGCTGAAATTCTTGGGCGGCGCGACTGGCGACACCTTGACGATGCGGCCCTTCTTGTCGGCGCGCACGACACGATCCTCATCGGGCGTCGCGCCCACGGCGCTGCCCTTGCCGCGGAAGGCGACGGTGCCAACCCCCGGCAAATTCACGCCGGAACCGGACAGCGAGCCGGTGGTGACGGAATCGACAAACGGCATTTCGGCGGCATGCACCGAGCCGGCGGCGGATTTCTCGATATAGGCGTTCCAGCGGGTGTCGGACGATTCCAGGCCGGAGATCAGGCTTGCCATATCCTGGTAGGCGACGGCCGACGGAAAGCCGATCCAAATACCGAGCCCAAGCACCAAAGGAGGAAGAAAGGAACGTTTTTTCGCAACGGCGGCGGCGGCAAGCCGCAATGAAACGCGTCGATGCACGGAACTCTCCAGAACGCTACTGACCCCGGAGAGTCAAAATGAAGCATTAACCTTGATGCGGGGTTAACGGCATCGATCATGTTCTTTTCATGTTTGAGGAAAGCCAGCGTGCAATTTTCACGGCGGGGCCGATGAAGAATCAGGCTCTGGGCGGGTGCATCGGCTTCGGCTGAATCAGGCCTGGCGCAGGAAGATCGGCCACGCGAGCGCCGCGCAGATCGCGGCCGCGAGCCACACGCCGGGCCATGCGAAGACCACCAGCAGCCATGGAATGGCGATGGGCACCAGACAGAAGCCGATGAACACAAAACTGTTGGCAAGGCTGAGTGCCGTGCCGACATGGCCGGCGCCGGCAAGCGTGGCAAGCTCGGTATAGGCGACGCCGTGCCAGGCAGAAACGGATATGCCGGCAACGACGACCATCAGCGGAAGCAACGGCAGCAACGACGGCGCGTCGGCAGCGCCGATCACCAGCAGCCACAGCGCCAGGAAGGCAAATGCGCTCAGCGCGCTGCAGAGTTTCAGGAACGGGCGACGGTTGCGGTGGCGGTCGGTGAAGCGCCCGCTCCAGACACGCATCGCCATTGCGCCGGTCTGCACCGCAGCGAGGCTGGCGCTGGTCACAAAGGTGCCCATGCCGGCGAAGTCATGCAGGAAGACCGAGGCGAAGGTCAGCACCGCGACCTGCGGGAAGCAGAGCAGGCCGATGGCGGTCGAGATGCGCCATACCTCGATGTTGCGCAACGGCGCCGGTCCAAGTGTCGCCGTGGCGGGGTGAGGGCCGCTTTCCACTGGCGGCTCGTGCAGCCAGCGCCAGGTAAACCAGGCCGAGAGCGCGGAGACGACCGCAAGCAGGCCGAAGACCGCCGTGAAGTCCAAACTCAACGCAAGCGACGGCAGGACAAGCGCGCCCAGCCCGCCGCCAAGCGGCACCGCCGTCTGCCTGATGCTCATGGCGAAGCCGCGCTCGCCCTCGCCGAACCAGCCCATGATGGCGCGGCCGCTGGAACCGTTGACGCTGCCGCCGAGCAGGCCGACGACGAGCAGGCTTGCCGACAGCAGCGCGACGCCGGGAACGGCCATTTTCGTCGGCACGACAAGCAGCGCCATGATGAAAAGCCATGCGGCCGTCGCCCCGAGCCCGGTCAGGAGCACGCGGCGGTCGCCCCAGCGGTCGGTGAGCACGCCCCAGGGCAGCTCGCTCAGCGCCACGCCCAGACCGAGTAGACCCAATGCCAAGCCCAGCGAGGCATTGTCGAGGTGGTAGCCCTGGCGCATCACCACCGCGGTTGCCGGAATGCCGGAGAAGGTGGCGGAGAAGCCGGCATTGGCGGCGACGCCGATGCCCAGCACCTTCCAGCGATGGTTGGGGCCGAAGGCGCGGCGGGCTGAGGCGCTGGCAATGTCTCCCGCGGGCGGCTGGCAGACATTTCGTGTGACGATGGCGGACATGGCTCCATTCCTGTGATGGCCGGCTGACGGCTTGACGGACCGGATGTAGCGCCATAGCTTCATCCATAAAATCAGGAAGTTTTTCACCAACAATCCTGAAAACCAGGACTATCCCGATGCGCCGCGTCACGTTCGACCTCGATGTCCTCAGAACCTTCGTCACCGGCATGGAGCTGGGCAGCTTCGCCAAGGCGGCCGAACGGCTTGGCCGCTCGACATCCGCGGTCAGCGCGCAACTGAAGAAACTGGAGGAGCAGGCGGACACGCCGGTCTTCCGCAAGGCAGGGCGCGGCCTGGCGCTCACCGAAGCCGGCGAGACGATGCTCGGCTATGCGCGGCGGCTGATCGAGCTCAACGACGAGGCGGCCTCCGCTATCCGCGACGTCGAGCTGGAAGGCTGGGTACGGCTCGGCCTGCAGGAGGATTTCGGCGAGGCCGTGCTGCCCGACGTGCTCGGCCGCTTCGCCCGCACTCATCCCAAGGTCCGCATCGAAGCACGGATCGGCCGCAGCCACGACCTTGCCGAGCGTGTCCTGTCAGGTAATCTCGACATCGCGCTTGCCTGGCATGACGGCATGGCCCTGCCCTATAGCCGCCATGTCGCCGACGTGCCGGCGCGCTGGATCGGCCCGGCCAAGCCGATCGAGGCTGGTCCGCGCAATGGCGAGCCGCTGCCGCTGGTGGTGTTCGAGGCGCCGTGCCTGCTCAGAACCGTGGCGACCGAGACACTCGATCGCGCGGGCATGCCCTGGCGCATGTCCTTCTCGAGTCCTTCCCTCGGCGGCATCTGGGCGGCGGTGGCGGCAGGCCTCGGCCTGACGATCCGCACCGATATCGGCCTGCCGGCCAATGTCAGGGCAATCGCGCCGGGCGTGCTCGGGCTGCCTGCCCTGCCGACAATGGCGCTGCACCTGCACCGGAAGGACGCCGAGCTCGACCCCGTGGCGACGCGGCTGGCGGAGATTCTTTTGCAGGCGGCGCTGGAGACGCTGCCTGAGGGAGCGCGAACCGGCGATGGACTGCGGGAGGTCGCTTAGCGTCTTAGCCGACGCCTTTCGACATCGTCATTCTAGGGCGAAGCAAGGAGCGGAGCGACGCAGCGCAGACCCTAGAATCCATTCCGTTACTTCGCGCGAGGAATGCAGCGGAGCAGAATTCTGAACCGTCGCGGCGCTTCTAAGTCACGGAATGGATCCTCGGGTCTATGCGCGTCGCTTCGCTCCTTGCTTCGCCCGTGGATGACGAGGGATCAGCGTCGGCGCTTTCCCAGAAGTCACCGCTTCTTCGCCCTGCCCGCAAACGGATTGTCCGAGGTGCGCAGCGCCATGCGGATCGGCACGCCTGGCATGTCGAAGGCCTCGCGCAGGCTGTTGGTCAAATAGCGGACGTAGGATTGCGGCATGGCGTCCGGGCGCGAGCAGGAGACGACGAAGCCCGGCGGGCGGGTTTTTGCCTGCGTGACGTATTTGATCTTCAGCCGGCGGCCGGCGACGGCGGGCGGCGGGTGATGCGCGAGGATGCCTTCCAGCCAGCGGTTGAGCTTGCCGGTGGAGACACGGCTGTTCCAGACCTTGTGCGTCTTGATGACGCTTTCCATCAGCCGGTCGAGGCCGCGCCCGGTCTCGGCCGAGACCGTCACCGCCTGGATGCCGCGCACCTGCGGCAGGAGCCGCTCGGTCTTTTCGCGCAGCTCGGCCAGCAGCTCCTGCGGATTGTCGATCAGGTCCCATTTGTTGAAGGCGATCACCGGCGCCCTGCCCTCGCGGATGATGAGGTCGGCGATTTGTAGATCCTGCTTCTCGAACGGGATGGTGGCGTCGAGCATGATGACGACGATCTCGGCGAAGCGGATGGCGCGCAGGCCATCCTGCACCGAGAGCACTTCCAGCTTTTCATGGATCCTGGATTTGCGGCGCATGCCGGCCGTGTCGAACAGCTTTATCCTGCGGCCACGCCAGTCCCAGTCGACCGAGATCGAATCGCGGGTAATGCCGGCTTCCGGACCGGTGAGCAGCCGCTCCTCGCCGATCAGCGCATTGATCAGCGTCGACTTGCCGGCGTTCGGGCGGCCGACGACGGCGATGCGCAGCGGCTTGGTGTCGTCATAGGGCGCTTCAGCATCCGGGTCGGCGATGTCCTGGCCGATCAGAACCTCGCTGGCGGCGATCTCGCCGGCTTCGTCTTCCTCATCCTCGCCGAAAGCGCGTTCCTGGCCGAGCGCTTCAATCACCGCATCGCGCAGATCCGGCATGCCCTGGCCGTGCTCGGCCGAGATCGGGATCGGCTCGCCGAGGCCGAGTTCCCAGGCTTCCAGCATGCCGCCTTGAGCGCCACGCGCCTCTGCCTTGTTGGCGACGAGCACCACCGGCTTGCCCGATTTGCGCACCACCTCAGCGAAGGTGCGGTCGTCGGGCATCAGGCCCGACTTGGCATCGACGGTGAAGAAGATGAGGTCGGCCTCTCGAATGGCGATCTCGGTCTGCTGGCGCATGCGGCCGGGCAGCGTCGAAGCCGCCGCGTCCTCGAAGCCGGCGGTGTCGATGACATCGAAATGAAGATCGTAGAGTTTTGCCGCATGGACGCGGCGGTCGCGCGTTACACCAGGCGTGTCGTCGACAAGCGCCAGCTTCTTTCCGACCAGCCGATTGAAAAGAGTCGATTTGCCGACGTTAGGCCGGCCGATGATGGCGACTTTGAAGCCCATCCAGGATCACGACACGTTGCCCGACCCGCGGATCAACTCGGACATCAGCTGCGCGCGCTGGCGCACATTGCGCGGGGCGGCTTCATCCGAAGAGATCTGGTCGAACAGTTTGAGCGCGTCCGCCGACTTGCCGTCCTTCCAGGCGGCAAGGCCGAGCGCCTCGCGCGCCGAATGGCGCAGCGGATTGGTGTCGGCGGTAAGCGCCTCGATGCGGCTGGAGACATCGGCGTAGGAGCCGTGGTCGACGAGCAGGAGCGCCGCCCTCAGCCGCGCGATATCGCGAATGCCGGCGGGAATGGCGCTGTCGGCGGCGACCTCGTCGAAATCCTTGACCGCGCCGTCGACGTCGCCCTTGTTGGCCTTGACCGTCGCGGCGCGCATGCGGGCGAGCAGCGGATAGGCGCCGTAGCCGTCCTTCTCCAGCTGGTCGAGCGCGGCGATCGCCTCGTCGTTCTTGCCATCATTGGCGAGCTTGAGGGCCGCCGAGAAGGCGTCGCCCGAGCGGTTGGCGCGGGTTTCGTCCCAATAGCGGTAGCCGACGACAGCGGCGGTGCCGAGCACGATCAGGATGGCAAGACCGAGAATGGCCGGGCCGAAACGGTCCCATAGCTTCTGCGCCTGCTCGCGACGAATCTCTTCGTTGACTTCGCGGATAAAACTGTCGTCCGACATCAATCAAAACCATTGCGGCCCCAGGACGGGGCGCTTCTTGAGCCCGCGTTTTAGCGAAATTTCGTCGGCATGGAAGGGGGCGGACCGGAAAATCGGCTGAGAATGCCGGGCGCCCACAGTCCATACCTGAACGCAACCGCGCCACATTTGCGCGATAGCCGGCTTCCGATCGGCCGGAGACGTCCCCGCCAGAAGGTTGTCAATGCTTCGTTCGTACCGCGTCCTTGCGATCAGTCTTGCCTCGCTCGCCTCAGCCAATGCCGCCTTCGCCGATCCGCCGAAATCGCCAACCGTTTCGCCGGCCAAGCAGGTCGTGCTGATCTCTTTCGACGCCGCCCGCGATATCTCGCAATGGCAGCGCAGCCGGGCGCTGGCAAAGCGCACGGGCGCGCATTTCACCTATTTCCTGTCCTGCGTCTTCCTGCTCTCTCCCGAGACGCGGCTGCACTATGCCGGCCCCGGCAAGGCCGCCGGCAAATCCAATGTCGGCTTCGGCGCCTCAAAGCAGGATGTGGCCGACCGGCTTGAGCAGGTCCGGCTGGCCGCGGCCGAGGGCCACGACATCGGCAGCCATGCCTGCGGCCATTTCGACGGCAAGGCCTGGAGCAAGGCCGACTGGCTGGCCGAATTCACCTCCGCGCGGCGCATTTTCGAGAACGCCTATGCGATCAACGGCATGCAGGAGCCAGCCGGCTGGCGCGATTTCGCCCGCCATACCGTAACCGGTTTTCGCGCGCCCTATCTGTCCACCGGCAAGGCGCTTTACGAAGCGCTGCCCGAGGCCGGCTTTGAATACGACGCGAGCGGCGTCTCGAGCGGCCCGGTCGTGCCGCCAACCCTGAATGGCACAACCCGCTTCGCCCTGCCGCTTGTCCCGGAGGGACCGAAGGCGAAGCCGGTCGTCGCCATGGATTACAATCTTTATGTCCGCCACTCGGGCGGCACCGAAAAGCCGGCCGAGGCGGACGCATTCACCGAGCGCGCCTACCACGCGTTCCGCGCCGCTTTCGAGGCTCAGTACAACGGCAAGCGCCTGCCGCTGGAGCTCGGCTTCCACTTCACCCTGATGAATAACGGCGCGTACTGGAACGCGCTGGAGCGCTTCGCCGGCGAGGTCTGTGTGAAAGCGGATGTAGAGTGCATCAGTTTCCGCGACTATCTCGCGCGCCAGCGGCCCGGGCAGGCACAGGCGACCGTGGGCGGCTAACTGGACCGGCCGCGCTTTAGCCTGCCGGCTGATCTTCGGGACGCATGCCAGCTTGCTCGCGCTCTAGATAGTGCTGATCGATAATCGGCAGTTGCTCGCCCTGCAGCGTCGCTTCGAAGGCTCGCAAACGTTTGTGCACCGACTGCAGTTCAACAATCGTCGACCACGAATTCAGTAGGAATTGAAGCGAATTCGTCACCTTGCCGAATGCGTTCGATATCTGATTCAGGGCGCCGAACGTGATCTTATGCGCAACCAGCGAGGGCCCAAGGATGAGCAACGAAAAAATGTTGTCGGCCTGCAGGTAGGTGTAACGAACGACGTTGAAATAGATGTAGTGGAAATAGAGCTTGAAATAATTGCGGCGGACATTGGCGAATAATTGTGTCGTCGTCGCCGGCTGCGCCCGATCGGGATGATCCTCGCCGTAGACAAGTTCCTTGCGATAGGCTGCCTCGACACGCTGGTTGCGGAACTGCAGGCCCGGCAGCTTGAGACCCGCCACCATGACGGAAATCGTTCCGAACAGACACCAGCCCAATGCGGCAACGACCAGCGGCTGCGGGACCGTGCCGATGATCGGCAATTCGGTGATGTGGGCCTGCAGTTGAATCAAGACCGGCAGAAAGGCGATCAATGTCATGATCGACTGAACGAAAGTCGAGCCGAGATCTTCCATGATCTGCGAGAAGCGCATCGTGTCTTCCTGGATACGCTGCGAGGCGCCCTCGATGTGGCGCAGCCGGCCCCAGTTGGCCATGAAGTAATCGTTCATCGCGGTGCGCCAGCGGAAGATCCAATGGCTGACGATGAAGGCGTTGACCACCTGCACGTTCATGCCGACCAGCGCGAGCCAGGAGAAATCGGCCAACCCCTTGTAGAATTCGATGTCGGTCGAGGCCGTCGTTCCCGACATCAAGCCCTGAACATAATCGAAGAACGGGCCATACCAGTTGTTGACCGCAACCGAGACCTGAACGTTGAAGTAGATGAAGAACAGGATGACCGCAGTCATCAGGATCGACCAGTTCTGCCACGGGTGCGGGGCGTACCAGCTCCAGAAGGCGTAGAAGATCGCCACGCAGGCCACGAAGTACATGTAGAACCACAGAAACGGCTTCGACCACAGCACCGCGATGCCGATGATCGGCGGCGAACCGGCCGCCACGGGCGGCAGGCCGAAGACGGCGCCCAACTGCTCGCCGCCGAAGAACCAGAACAGGATCGCGGCAAGGCTCCAGACGGCGGCCGAGGTGAAGAAAAGCTTCGGCTGCGGGAAGAAGGATACGAACACTGTGGCGGGTTTCCTCGGTCTGACCGCAAATCAGCGGCGTTGCAGTTCGGCGGGCATAAAGTCACACATTAGGGGGAAAGAAAATGCCCGTGCCCGACGCCCGGCATCGAACAAACCGCAAATCATGGCGATTTTGGCGCAGCCGACCAAGCAATGACGCCGGAGGCGAGCAGCGCCGACGCTGCCATGATCGAAGCAAGCACGTAATTGCCCGAAGCCTGGGCGAGCAGGCCGGCGGCGATCGGGCCGACGATCTGGCCAAGGCCGAAGGCCGCCGTCATCACCGCGAAGATGCGGCGCGGCGCCCGCGGCGCGAGCTGCCTGCCCATCTGTAGGCCCAGCGCCGTGACAGCGATGAAGGTGCCGCCGAGCAGGACGCCGGCGATCAGCGGTCCGGCGACGCCCTTGACGACGACGCTGGCGGTGACGCCGACCACCTCGACCAGGCAACTCGCGGCATAAGTGGCATAGAGCCCGATGCGGCCGGCGAGCTTCTGCCACGCCCAAATCGAGGGAAAGCCAGCCAGGCCGGCGACCATCCAGACAGTCGCCTCGAAGACGCGCCCGCCGCCGCCCTGGCGGACGATGGCGACCAGGAAAGTGGCGGTCACCACATAGCCGAAGCCGAACAGCCCATAGGCGACGATCAACTTCACCAGGGACCCGTCCTTCGGCAGCGCCGGCTCGCGCCCGTCGGTGACATTGGCCGGCGTGGTCGAGCCGGCGAGCAGCGCGACGACGAGCAGGCCGACGGTCGAAAGCGCTCCCGACCAGAGCCAGCCCGCGGCCCAACCCGCATGTTCGGAGACGAGGATCGCCAGCAGCGCCGAGGACGCGGCAATGCCGAGGCCCACGCCGCCGAAATGCAGCGCCTGCAAATCGCCGCAGCCAGCCTCAGCCAGATGGCTGAAGACGATCGAGGCCATGAACACCATGACGAAGGCACTGGCGAGGCCGGCCAGGAAGCGGATGGCGAGGAAGGCGGCCATCGTCTCGCTGAACCCCATGAGGGCCGCGAGCACGGCGCTGGCGGCGAGGCCGGCGAACATCAGCATGCGCTCGCGGCCATGCGCCCAGCCGCCGGCCGCGGCAAGCGCGCCGATGAGGTAGCCGACATAATTGGCGGAAGCGATCCAGCCGGCAGCGGCCGGCGTCAGGCCAAGTCCCTCCATCATGCCCGGCAGGATCGGCGTGTAGACGAAGCGGCCGATGCCCATGGCGACCGCGAGCGCGACCATGCCGGCGAGAGCAAGCCGCAAGGGAGATGGCGTGGCGTTCATTGCGGCGCACAATAATTGCATGTGCAGGTGAAACAATGCGCTTGCGTTGGGCCAGGTGCACGTCCCCTCACCCAGCCTCCGCTTCGCTCGGCTGACCTCTCCCCGGTGGTGGGGAGAGGAGCCTGTCGCTGCCGGCGCCACCTCTTCTCGCCTTGGGGAGAAGGTGGCCGCGAAGCGGCCGGATGAGGGGGAGCATCGCCGAAAAAGATCAATAACTTCGCGGCAACTTAGCGGCCAGCGGCACCCGTCATCTCGTAAGCTGTGCGGCGGGCCGTCAGCCGGAAGGGCATGTCGCCGAGCTCGCGCTCCGACATGGTGTCGAGCACCGGATGCGACAGCGGATCGATGATCCAGCGCGCGATCTCGCCGTCCTCGGGCGGCCTCGCCTCGGTGCCGCAAAGCCCTTTCAGCAAAGATAAAATCTTCATGGGGCCACCTCATGGTTCAAGGTTGTTTCGGCTAAATTCTGCGCTTTCCTGTCCGGTTTCAATTGAGATTTCGGTCCGGTCGCTTTAGAAAAACTGGATGGCTATGCTGAACCGCGTCCATCTCAACGGCCTGCGCGCCGTGGAAACCGTCGCCCGGCTGGGATCGTTGGCGGGCGCGGCGGCCGAGTTGAACGTCTCGGTCAGTGCCGTCAGCCAGCAGGTCAAGCGCACGGAAAAGCAGCTGGGCCAGGCGCTGTTCGAACGGACGCCGGGCGGGCTCGTGCCGACCGAATTTGGCGCCGCCTTCACGACGCGACTCAGCGCCGGCTTCCGCGAGCTCGCGCAAGCCGTAGCGCTGGCCGACGAGGCCAACGAGTGCACGCTGGTCGTCTCGGTGGCGCCGGCTTTCGCCTCGAAATGGCTGCTGCCCCGGCTGTCGCGGCATTTCGCGCGCCATCCGAATGTGCTTTTGCGCATCGACGCTTCGGCCAGGATCGCCAATCTCGACCGCTCCGATGTCGATATCGCCATCCGGCTTGGCGACGGCAAATGGCCGGGCGGGCGCGCCGAGCTTCTGCTTGCCCAGGAGGTATTTCCAGTCTGCGCGCCCTCGATCGCGGCCAGGCTGAAGTCGATCGGCGATCTGGCGCAGACCTGCGCCATCACCGACGAGCGGGCGATGTTCAGCTGGGACGGCTGGTTCGAGGCGGCGGGCGTCGAGCCGGTCACCTTCCAGAAGGGTGCGCGTTTCACCGATCCGATGCTTTGCCTGGAATCGGCGATCGCCGGCCATGGCGTGATGCTCGCCTGGCAGCTGCTCACCGCCGACGCGCTGGCCGACGGCCGGCTGGTCGCGCCCTTCGGAATCAGGGCCGAGAGCGGGCTGGGTTACTGGCTGGTGACCTCGGCCACCAAGAGCGAAAGCCGCAAGGTGCGCGACTTCAAGGCCTGGATCCGCGAGGAGATCGAGGCGACCGTGGCGCAGTTCCGGGCGCTCGACAGCGCCGCCTAACCGCTCCGCACTTTCAATGCCGCGGTTCGTCCTGCTTGAGAGCAGGCCCAGTCGATCGCGGTGGAAAGGTCAATCGCAGCGGTCTATGTAAGGATGAGAACCCCAACATAACGGCAGCAGGATCATGACCACACATTCGCGCGGCGTTTCGGCAAGCATCGACCCGGTGAAGCTCGACCGACTGGCGGAAGTCGCCGTCAAGGTCGGACTGCAATTGCAGCCCGGACAGGACCTGGTGCTGACCTCCTCGATCGCAGCGCTGCCGCTGACCCGCCGCATCGTCGAGCACGCCTATAAGGCCGGCGGCGGGCTGGTGACGCCGATCTTCAACGACGACGAGATCACGCTGGCGCGCTTCCGCTATGGGGCAGACGCCGGCTTCGACCGCGCCGCCGGCTGGCTCTATGAAGGCATGGCGAAGGCGTTCTCCAACAATGCGGCGCGGCTCGCCGTGCGCGGCGAGGATCCGTCGCTGCTGTCGTCGCAGGATCCGGCCAAGGTGGCGCGCGCCAACAAGGCCAACTCGATGGCCTACCAGCCGGCGCTGGAGAAGATCACCGGCTTCGACATCAACTGGAACATCGTCGCCTATCCCGACCTTGCCTGGGCAAAACAGGTGTTTCCGGGTGAGTCGGACGACGTCGCGGTCGTCAAGCTCGCCGACGCGATCTTCTCGGCCTCGCGGGTCGACGTCGAGGACCCGATCGGCAACTGGAAGGCGCATAACGCCGCCTTGGCCGAGCGCACGAAATGGCTCAACCAGCACAGTTTCCACGCGCTGCATTTCACCGGACCGGGCACCGACCTGACCGTTGGGCTGGCGGACGGCCATGAATGGATGGGCGGCGCTTCGACGGCGAAGAACGGCATCACCTGCAATCCGAACATCCCGACCGAGGAGGTCTTCACCACGCCGCATGCAAGGCGCGTCGAGGGCCATGTCTCCTCGACCAAGCCGCTCTCCTATCAGGGTACGCTGATCGACCAGATCTCGGTGCGCTTCGAAGGCGGACGGATCGTCGAGGCCAAGGCGTCGAAGGGCGAGGACGTCTTGAAGAAGGTGCTCGACACCGACGAGGGCGCGCGCCGCCTCGGCGAAGTGGCGCTGGTGCCCCATTCCTCACCGATCTCGAAGAGCGGGCTGTTATTCTTCAACACGCTGTTCGACGAGAACGCCGCCTGCCACATCGCGCTCGGGCAGTGTTATTCGAAATGCTTCGTCGACGGCGCCTCGCTCAGCCAGGACGAGATATCGACGCGCGGCGGCAACAAGAGCTTCATCCATATCGACTGGATGATCGGCTCGGACAAGATCGACATCGACGGCGTCGCCAAGGATGGCGGCCGCGTGCCGGTGATGCGCAAGGGCGAGTGGGCGTAACGGTGCTTTGTTGGCGCAATTCCGAACGGACGGCCACGGCGAAGTCGCCGAGCCCAACCGCTGCACACTTTGCCGGGGCTTGGCAAAGGAGGCATAAGTGGCCTTCGACATTGCGGTGAAGCGTGTCTATGAGCCGCCGGCGAAAGCCGACGGCCAGCGGGTGCTGGTCGACCGCATCTGGCCGCGCGGCGTCAGCAAGAAGGACGCCGAACTGACGCTTTGGCTGAAGGAGATCGCGCCGAGCGACGCGCTGCGCAAATGGTTCGGGCACGAGCCGGAGCGCTGGCCGGAATTCCAGAAGCGATATCGGGCCGAGCTCGACGCCAATAGCGACGCGGTAGCTCAGCTGCGTGGCCTGCTGCGTGAGGGCAAGGTGACGCTGCTCTACGGCGCGCATGACGAAACGAACAACAATGCGGTGGCGCTGGCGGGGTATTTGGAAGCCCACGCATAATTATCGAGACGTAGCGTTCCTTCGCCCCCTCTCTGTCCTGCCTGACATCTCCCCATGAAATGGCTAGACTATGCACACGTCTTGTGTGACAGGCGTAACGGATCAGGCCGAGGCTTGATTGCCACGTGGTTCCCCCAATCCGTCGCTGCTTCGCAGCGCCACCTTTCCCCCCTCCGGAGGGAAAGGAAGGGAGCCTTGCGGACGAGCGTTGACGGCAAAAAGCTTGGCGCCTTTCCTCTCCCCCATCGATCGGGGGAGAGGTGGCTCGGCGAAGCCGAGACGGAGTGGGGGTCGACCAGCGCTACATTAGACGATGCATACGCCAAGCTGTCATGCATGCCGTAGCCCACAAGGGGAGATTGGCAGCTTCGCGATCGCGCACTATTTCACCACCTCTTCATAAACCTCCGGCTTGAATCCCACAAACACCCGATCCCCCACCTCCAGCACCGGCCGCTTGATCATCGTCGGCCTGGCGAGCATCAGCTGCTTCGCCTTCTTCTCGTCCAGCCCGGTCTTGTCCTTCTCCGGAAGCTCGCGAAAGGTCGTGCTGCCCTTGTTGAGCAGCTTTTGCCAGCCGACCTTGCCGATCCAACCGCTGAGCCTGTCGGCCTCGATCCCCTCTGCCCGGTAGTCATGAAAGCGATACGGCACGTCATGGCTTTCTAGCCAGACGCGCGCCTTCTTGATCGTGTCGCAGGTGGTGATGCCGTACATAGTGATGGTCAAGGCGGGCCTCTGTCAGATGAGATTTTCGAATCCGGCAGAAGCCTAGGCCGGCCCTATAGGCTTTGCCAGCGCTTTGCGCCGGTGCGATTTTGCGGGGAACGGTTGCCGACCAGCTTGTGGACTATCTGACGATTTGCGAAGCAGACATGCCGGCCTGGAAATCATCCAAGGCCGCCATGCCTGATCTTTTAAATCATGCTGCGAAAGGCGTGCGCAGCCGAATGCCGGCAAGCCTCAATAATAGAACCGTTCTTCGCTGATCTTGCCGTTCTTGACCGTGTAGAGGCCGACCTCGTCCATTTTGACGCGCTCGCCGGTCGATTTGGGCGTCACGTCGAAGCTGAAGCGCAAGGCGAACTGGTCGCCATTGACATATGGCCCTTCGATCGTGCCGCCGTGAACCTCGTGGTTGGCTTCCCACCAGGCGCCCTTTTCCTTGACGGCCTGCTTGCCGTTGCAGACGGCCATCGGCCCTTCCATCGCCTCGTAGCTGACGATGTCATCGGCATTGTACTTCGCGGCAGCGCCGTGGCTGTCGCCCCGCTTGAGGAGTTCGGTGAAGTCCTTGGCAATTTCGGCAGTGGTCATGATTTCCTCCCGGTTTGGACAAGACATCAGGTAGGGACTGATCGTTCGCCTGCCAGCGGTGCGGCCCTCCGCAGGTGACAATTCGTGTCAGGATGACGCGGTGCCCTGTGCGTGGATGATACGGCTACTTTAAGATGCTCACATGACAGCATGCGCGTCGTCCTGGCCGTCCACCTGCCAAGTGCCGGGGAGTTCATATTTTCCTTCAAAACTGCGGATCAGCGCGAAACTCCGAATGGTCCATGTGACGGGCTCGACGAGCCGTTCTTGGATCCCTGGCACGCTGCCTCTGTCGCGAAGCAAGGTCACATGGGGCTCCAGGGAATTGGTTACGAAAGGCTGCAATGGGCTGTCGTGAACCATGGCTGAAAGTTTGCGCCAGAAATCTTGCAATGCTGGCGAATGATCGCCGCTGCGAAGCACCAGCGCTCCTCCGCCGAAAGCCGACAATCGGTCGAAGGAAACGTCGAACGGTTTTGCCTGTATCAGGCCGCCGATGCGGCAGGCGATATCTACCGCCTCGTCGGATTTTCCATCGCCAAGAGCGATCAAAGTTATGTGCATCTGTTCGGCTGGCGTCAGCCACGCTCGGAGCAGCCTATACTCCCTACGGTAGATCTTACCTTGATGCGCTAGCAGCTCATTGATCGGTTTTTCAACCAGAGCTCCATAAAACAGGTGCGGTCCGTTCGCCCCCCGCCCTTCCGGGAACGGATCTCCAAAGCTGAAAAAGGCTTGCCCCTTTTTGTCGATCCCATACCGCGGTTCTCTGTTCATGGCTAATCCCTTTCGGATATCGTCCAAAGGATAGCCTAGAACAAACAGGGAACAAACTACAAGGGCGAATAACACCCGCGTTCGATCGCAAGCCGCCGCACCAGCGCCAGCACGCTGTCGATTGTCGGCGTCGGCTGGCCGGTCAGGCGGCCGAGTTCCTGCACGGCGGTGACCAGCGCGTCGATCTCCATCGGACGGCCGCGCTCGAGATCCTGCAGCATCGAGGTCTTGTGCTCGCCGACGTCGCCGGCGCCCTTGATGCGCCGGTCGACGGGGATGAGGAAGCGCACGCCGAGGCGCTCACCGATCGCCTGCGCTTCCAGCATCATGGCGCGGGCGACGGCGCGCGTGGCTTCATCGCCGACGATTGCCGCAAGCGTGGCGCCGGTCAGCGCCGAGATGGGGTTGAAGGAGAGGTTACCCCAAAGCTTCACCCAGATCTCCGAGCGGATGTCCTCGCGCACCGGCGCCTGCAGCCCGGCCTTGACCATTTCGCGCGCAAGCGCGGCGGCTCGCTCGCTCTTCTTCCCCGACGGCTCGCCCAGCGAGAAGCGCGTTCCTTCGACATGACGGATCAGGCCTGGAGCATCGACCTCGACGGCTGGATAGACGACCGAGCCGATGACGCGCTCCGGTCCGATGCGCTGCCAGATCGCGCCACCTGGATCGACCGCGTCGAGCCGTGTGCCTTCGAGCGCGCCGCCCGCCTTGTAGAAGTACCACCACGGCACGCCGTTCTGCATGGTGACGACGACTGTCCCCTCGCCCAAGAGCGGCGCAATCTCGTCCAGCGCCGGGGCCAGCGAATGCGCCTTCAGCGCCAGCACGACATAGTCCTGCACGCCGAGTTCCTCGGCGCGTGCCGCCGCCCTCACCTGCGCCACGGTTTCCTTGCCGTCCTCGATCAGGCGCAGGCCGCCGGCCTTGATCGCTTCCAGATGCGCGCCGCGCGCCACGATCGACAGATCGACCGAGCCGGCGATCGCGAGCTTGGCGGCGAGATAGCCGCCAATGGCGCCGGCGCCAAAGACTGTAACGCGCATCAGCCGAGTCCGAGCTTGGCCGCCAGCCCGATGCGCTGCAGCTTGCCGGTGGCACCCTTCGGAATCTCGTCGAGGATCACCACCTTGCGCGGCACCTTGAAATCGGCGAGCCGGGTCGATGCAAAGCCACGGATATCGGCCTCGCTGGCGCTCTTGCCTTCGCGCAGCACGACGGCCGCCGCCACCTCCTCGCCGAGCTTGTCATGCGGCATGGCGAAGGTGACGACCTGCGCCACGGCCGGGTGATCCATCAAGACGCCGTCGACCTCGAGCGGCGAGATCTTCTCACCGCCGCGGTTGATGATCTCCTTCAGCCGGCCGGTGACGCGCAGGTAGTTGTCCTCGTCGAGCACGCCCTGGTCGCCGGTGTGGAACCAGCCATGCGCGAAGGCGCTGGCATTGGCGTCGGGGTTCTTCTCGTAGCCTGCGGTGACGTTGGGGCCGCGAATGACGATCTCGCCGATCTCGCCGGCTTTGAGCAGCCGCCCGTCCGGCGCCATGACGGCGACTTCCGGCCCGGCCGACGCGCCGACGCTGCCCGGCTTACGCAATCCAGGCGGCAGCCGATTGGACGCCATCTGATGCGCGGCCTCGGTCATGCCATAGGCTTCGATCACCGGGCAGCCGAAGGTCTTCTCCAACTCGGCCATGACCTGCGCCGGCAATGACGCCGAGGAAGAGCGGATGAAGCGCAGCTTCGCCTCGGCGAGCTGCTCGGGATTGCGGGCGGCGCGCGGCAGGATCGCCTGGTGCATGGTGGGCACGGCGGTATACCAGCTGGGCCTGGCCTCGGAGAGCCACGTGAAGAAACGCAGCGCATTGAAGCCGGGCGTGCAGAAGACGCTGCCGCCGGCGGCGAGCGAGGAGAGCACCGCCGCGATCAGGCCGTGGATATGGAACAGCGGCATGATGTTGAGGCAACGGTCGACCGGCGTCAGGCCGAGCGTCGCGCCGATATGCGCGGCCGAAGCGGCGAGATTGGCGTGGCTGAGCGGCACGAGTTTTGGGCGCGACGTGGTGCCTGAGGTGTGGAGGAGAAGCGCGACATCGCCATCGGCGGCCAGACCTGATGCGACTGGTGGTCCGACGGGATCGCCCTCGATCGCGAAGACACCGGAGGGCGCGCCTTCCGGCACCACGAGCCGTAGCACCGGAATGCCAAGGCGCTCGGCGACTTCGACCGAAGGGCCCTGCTCGTCCTTGCCGACAAGGATCGCCTTGACGCCGATATCGCTGAGATAAAAATCGAGCTCGTCGGCCCGGTAGGCCGGGTTGAGCGGGGCGGTGGACGCAGCCGCCGCCACCGCGATGAAGGATGTGGCCATTTCCGGGCCGTTCGGCAGCACGATGGCGACGCGGTCGCCGCGGCCGATGCCGAGCGCGTTCAAGCGCGCCACGGTATCGCGGATTAGGCGGCGCAGCCCGCCATGCGAGAGTGCCGTCCGTTCGGGCGCGGCGATGGCCGGCGCGTCGTCGGCGCCGGGGGCAAGACGATGGGCGAGATCGGTGGCGTTTTCGCTGTTTGTCATGGTTCCAGACTATGTTTCGAACGATCGGCTTATGTCCAGCAAAGGCCTGCTCAATATCCGAGCGCCAGGCCGTCCTTGCGCGGATCGGATGCGCCGGTCAGCGTGCCCTTTTCCCAATCGATCAGCACCGCCTGCCCACCGCCCAGCGGATGGTCGGGCTCCACAATGCGATGTCCACGCCGGCGCAGGCCTTCGATGGCCTCGGGATGCACTCTTCGCTCGGCCTCGACGACGTCATGGTTGTAGAAAACGCGCGCCGCATCGATCGCCTGCTGCGGGTCCATGCCGAAGTCGATCATGTTGGTCAAAAGATGCACATGGCCGAAGGGCTGATAGCCGCCACCCATGACGCCGAAAGGCATGAGGGCGCGGCCATCCTTCGTCATCATGCCCGGCATGATCGTGTGCATCGGCCGCTTGCCAGGCGCGATGGCGTTCGGGTGCTTCGGATCGAGGCGGAAGCTCGAGCCGCGGTTCTGCAGCACGACTCCGGTCTTCGGGCCGACAACGCCGCTGCCGAACGAATAATAGGTGGAGTTGATGAAGCTCACCGCGTTGCGGTCGCCGTCGACGACGCTGATATAGACCGTGTCGCTGCCGGGAAGATCGAGACGCGGCAGATCGGTCATGGCGCGCTCGGGATCGATCGCGGCGCGCAAGCTGTCGGCATAGGGGCCGGAAAGCAGCGCCTGGACCGGGACATCGACATGATCCTGATCGGCGAAAAATGCATCGCGATCCTGATAGGCGAGCCGGCCGGCCTCAATCTCGAGGTGCAGGCGCGCGGCGCCGTCCGGATCGAGCTTGCCCAGCTCGAAGCCCGAGAGCACGTTCAGCATCAGAAGCGCGGTCAGGCCCTGGTTGTTGGGCGGCATCTGGTGGATGTCATAGCCGCGATAAGAGGTGCTGATCGCGGTCCGGTAATCGCCCTTGGTGGCGGCGAAATCGTCGAGCGTATGCAGGCCGCCGAGCGCGCGAAGCCGCCCGACCAGATCGTCCGCGACCTCGCCTTCATAGAAACCGGCGCGACCTTTCCTGGCGATGATGCGCAGCGTCTCCGCCAGCTCCGGCTGGCGATGAACATCGCCGGCCTTCGGCGGCTTGCCGCCCGGCAAAAAGATGCGCATCGCCACCTCGTCGGCCGTCAGGTCGGTCTCGGGATCCTCCCAGTCGAAGGCGACGCGGTCGTGCACGACATAGCCTTCTTCCGCATAACGGATGGCCGGAGCGAGCGCGTCGGCCAAACCCTTGCGGCCATGATCCTCAAGCAGCCGACACCAGGCGTCGACGGCGCCTGGGATGGTGACCGCGTGCGGACCCTGCTTCGGAAGCTCGCTGAACCCCTTGTCCAGATACCAGTCGACCGTCGCGGCCTTTGGCGCACGGCCCGAGCCGTTGAAGGCAAGCACGTTCCCGTCGCCCTTCGGGCAATAGAGGACAAAACAGTCGCCGCCGATGCCGGTCGACTGCGGCTCGACCACGGCCTGCACCGCGGCCGCGCAAACCGCGGCGTCCATGGCGTTGCCGCCGGAGCGCAGCATGTCGATGGCCGCAAGCGTAGCGAGCGGATGCGAGGTCGCGGCCATCGCCTCGGTGGCGCGGACCGGGGAGCGGCCGGGGAACTGGAAGTCACGCATGCTGTTCAAGGTATCCCTGTATCAACGTCCGCGGCCGAAAAGCTGGGCAGCGGACAACAAGACGATCGATAGCACGATCAGGCAAGTCGAAATGGCGGCAATCGTCGGATCAATCTGATCGCGCAGCGCATTGAACATGCGCCGCGTCAGCGTCGTGGTCTCGCCGCCGGAGATGAACAGCGACACCACCACCTCGTCGAAGGAGGTGATAAAGGCAAACAGCGCGCCGGAGACGATCGAGAAGCGTATCTGAGGCATCGTCACCTGGAAGAAGGCCGAGAAGCGGCCGGCCCCGAGGCTGCGCGCCACCATCTCCTGGTTCATGTCGTAGGAGCGCAGCCCCGAAAGGACTGTCAGCACGACCAGCGGCAGCGCCTGCACTGTGTGCGCGATGACCAAGCCGGTCAGTGTGTTGTTGAGGCCGATGCGGGCATAGAGGAAAAAGGTGCCGATGCCGATCAGGATGACAGGGATGATCAGCGATGCCGTGAGCAGCGCGTTGATCGCGCCGGTCAGCCGCAGTGTGCGGGCGTTGATGGCGTAGGCGGCGGCGGTGCCGAGCAGCGTTGCGACGATCGCCGTCATCACGGCAACCTTGACCGATACGACGGTGGCGTCGCGCCATTCGACCGAGCCGAAATAGCTTTCATACCAGCGCAGCGACCATTCCTGCGGCGGGAACTCTAAGAGCGACGAGCCGGAAAAGGACATGATGACGATGATCACCGACGGGGCGATCAGGAACAGCATGACAAGGCCGCCGAGCGCGTAGAGCCACAGGCGTTGCCGATGCGAGATGGGCAGGGCATTTTCCATACTCATCGCTCGCTCCACACACCGGTGGCGCGGGTGCCGAGCAGCCAGTGGAAGAGGCCAAGCAGCGCCAGCGTGACGGCGAGCAGCACGACGCCGAGGGCGGCGCCCGCGCCCCAATTGGAATAGAGGCTGGTGGTCTGCTCCATGCGCATCGCCCACATGATGACCTTGCCGCCGCCCATCAGCGCCGGGGTGACGAAGAAGCCGAGGCACAGCACGAAGACGATGACCACGCCCGAGGCCAGGCCGGGCAGCGACAGCGGGAAGAAGACCTGCCAGAAGGTGGCGGCCGGGCTGGCGCCGAGATTCATGCCGGCGCGCAAGCAGTCGACGTCGATGGTCTTCATCGAGGCGTAGAGCGGCAGCACCAGGAAGGGCAGCATGATGTGGGTCATGCCGATGACGACGCCGGCGAAATTGTTGGCGAGCGGCAGCGGCTGGCCAATGACGCCGAGATCCATCAGCCATGTGTTCACCAGCCCCTTGCGCTGCAGGATGACGAGCCAGGCATAGGTGCGCACCAGCACCGAGGTCCAGAACGGCAGGATGACGAAGATCAGGCAGATGGAGGCTGCGCGGCGCGGCAGCTGCGACAGCATATAGGCCAGCGGGTAGCCGAAGAGCACGCAGGCGCCGGTGACGGTGAAGGCCACCTTGAAGGTGGTGACGAAGGTCTTGATGTAGGAGGCCTGCTCGAAGAAGCGCGCATAGTTCGAAGCGCTGAGCTGGCCGTTCTCGTCGAACAGCGAGAGACAGAACAGCCAGCCGATCGGCACGATGATGACGGCGAAGACCAGGAAGAGCCCGGGCGACAGAAGTGCGAGCAGGCCGCGCGCTTCCCGTCGCGCGTCTGCGCGCAAGGCATCGGCGTTGATCGCCCCATTAGGTCGAGGGACGCGATCGAGACTGGCGGACGCGATGCTCATTGGTCGGCCACCAGAACGACGTCCTGCGCATCGATGCCGAGCGTGATCGGCTCGCCCGGCGACGGCAGTTTCGCCAGGACGTCTGGACGGCAATAGTCGCGCAACGTCAGCTGCCGGCCGTCCTTGAGCGTCGCGTAGCAGAGGAAGCTGTCGCCCTGATAGATGACGTCGCCGACGGTCGCCGGCAGCGCGTTGACATCGCCTACAGGTTCACCGGCGATCAGGCGCAGCTTCTCCGGCCGCACCACCATCAGATGCCGGCCGGCGGTCGGCGCGGCCGACGTCATGCGAAGCTTCCTGTCCTCGTACCAGACGCTGCCGTTGCGGCTCTCGACAGGAACGAAGTTGGACTCGCCGATGAATCCTGCGACGAATTTCGTCCTCGGCCTGGCATAAAGTGCCTCGGGCTGGTCGATCTGCTCGATGCGCCCGGCATTCATGACGGCGATGCGGTCCGACATGGTGATCGCCTCGCGCTGGTCGTGCGTGACGTAAACCGTCGTCATGCCGAGCCTTCGATGTAAATTGCGCAATTCGATCTGCATGTGCTCGCGCAGGCTCTTGTCGAGCGCCGATAGCGGCTCATCCATCAGGACGATGCGCGGCTCGAAGACGATGGCGCGGGCCAACGCCACGCGCTGGCGCTGGCCGCCGGAGAGCTGGTCGACGCGGCGCTCGCCGAGACCTTTCAGCTGCACGAGGTCCAGCGCCCGCTCGACGCGTTCCGCCGTTTCAGCCGCCGGGACGCGCCGTTGCTTCAGCGGAAAGGCGATGTTGTGGAAGACGTTCATATGCGGGAACAGCGCATAATTCTGGAACACCATGCCGATGTTGCGCTTGTGCGGCGGCATGGTGATGATCTCCTCGTCGCCGACCTTGATGGAGCCGGCATTGGCCCGCACGAAGCCGGCCAGGATCATCAACAGCGTCGTCTTCCCGGAACCGGATGGCCC
This sequence comes from Mesorhizobium sp. CA5, assembly GCF_020165105.1. Lineage (NCBI taxonomy): Bacteria > Pseudomonadati > Pseudomonadota > Alphaproteobacteria > Hyphomicrobiales > Phyllobacteriaceae > Mesorhizobium > Mesorhizobium sp. CA5. Next base: position 94,758 of record NZ_JAIUHJ010000006.1, read on the forward strand.
GAGCAGCGTCAGGAATTCGCCCGCCGAGACATCGAGGCTGAGATCGCTGAGGATGGAGACAGCACCGAAGCGCTTGTCGATGCCGCTGATGCCGATGGGAAGCGCGGATTGCGCAAGAGACAAGAGCATCTCCTTCAACTCCGGATCATGTTTCGCGAACGATGCGGAGCGGCGCCTCGTGGGCACCGCTCCGATAGGATCGCTATTGCTGGATCAGGTTGTTGAATTTCTCAGTCGCCTCGACGAGCGTGTCGCGCCAGAAGGCCGGGTCCTGCAGCACCTGTTTCTTGACGTTCTCGGGCGCGGAATTGATGTCCTTGATGCGGTCCTGCGGGATCTTGCCGGTCTCGAACGCCTTCTCATTGGCCGGGCCGTTGTCGACATAGAGCGGCAGGTTGGCCTGGAGATCGGGGCTGACGAACCTGGCCAGCGCCTTCATGGCGATGTCCTTGTTCTTCGAACCTTTCGGGATGACCATGCAGTCGGCGGTGAGCACACCCTGGTCGAAGGAGAAGCTCACGGGCGCGCCTTCCTTCTTCAAGGTGCCGGCGCGGCCGTTCCAGATGCTCGCCATGTCGACCTCGCCATCCTTGACGAGTTGCATGGCCTGCGCGCCGGAGGTCCACCAGGCGTCGATATGACCCTTGATTTTATCGACGGATTGCAGCGCGCCGTCGATGTCTACCGGATAGACTTTGTCGATCGGAATGCTCTTGGCAAGCGCGGCGACGCTCAGCGTCTCCGTTGCCTGGCTGCCGGAGAGCGCGCGGCGTCCAGGGAATTTCTCGACATTCCAGAAATCGGCCCAGGTCTTGGGGCCCTTGTCGCCGAAAACATCGGTGCGATAGATCAAAACCACCGACGTGTAGGAAATGCCGACCCAATCATCGTGGACAAGCTTCGGGTTGATGCCGCTCTTGTCGATGACGTTGTAGTCGAGCTTCTCGAACAGGCCTTCCTTGGAGCCGCGCGCGCATTCGTCGGCGCCGAGTTCGGTGATGTCCCATTTGACGGCATTGCCGGTGACCTGCAGCCGCACGTCGTCGAGGCCGTTGGTGGTATCCTGCTTGATGGTGATGCCGAGTTCCTTGGCCGTCGGATCGAAGAACGCCTTGGTCTGCGCTTCCTGATAAGTACCGCCCCATGAGGCGACGGTGATGGTGTCGGCGGCCGAGGCCGGAACGGCGACCGTGGCCAGCAGGCCGGCGACGGCCAAGCCTTGAATACAGAGTCTCTTCGTCATTTTCGCTTCTCCAACCGGTGTTCCCGTTATCGTTGATTTGGTATGCGAATTTGTATACAATTTTGAGTGTAATTCGCCGGAAGCCGATGTCAACATGGGACATCGGGTTTTTGGTGGTGGAAAAGCAGGACGGTTCGGAGCGGCGGCTCGCCCCGAAACGGTCTGTTCAAGCAGGCGCTAAAAGGCACTAAACTGTGATTCCAGACTGACCGTTGGAGGCGGAACGCTTGAAGGAGAGAAAGAACACGCTGCGCGACTCGGTGTTCGAGAAGCTCAAGGCGTTGATCATCACCGGCCAGATTCCGCCGGGCGGCCGCGTGACGGAAAACGAAATCGCCGAGCGGCTGAAGGTGAGCCGCACGCCGGTGCGCGAGGCCTTCAACCGGCTGGAGCGCGACGGCCTGGTGATCGGGCGGCCGCGCCAGGGTTATGTGGTGGCCGAGTTCAACCTGACCATGTTCCGCGAGGCTTTCGACATCCGCGAGCTGCTCGACGGGCGCGCGACCGAGCTGGCGGCGGCCAACGCGACCGCCGCCGACAAGGCGAAGCTGCGCGACATGCTCGCCGAATGCGAGCGGCTGGCGGCGATCCCGGATCGCAGCACCAGGGAGAAATTCGAGGAACTCCAGGTCGGCATCGACCTGCACCGGGCGATCGCCGAAATCGGCGGCAACGAGATGCTCTATGGCATGCTCTGCGGCATCCTCGACAAATGCCAGCAATATGTGTGGACCGAGCTTTTGTGGCTGGACGAGTGGAAGCTCACCCGCGAGGAACATGCCGGCATCGTCGACGCGATCTGCGCCGGCGACGTCGCGCTGGCCGGCGAGCGCGCCCGCGCGCATGTGCGCGGCTCGCGCGAGAACATCCTGCGCCTGCTGCAGGCCAAGTCCGACTATCAGGGATTCTTCGCCAAGGCGTCTTGAGCCTAGGCCCGTTCCATCAGTTGGAAAGCATGGGGCAGTTGGCGCCGCGCCGCAGGCTGACATGCGCCACGTCGCCGACGCTGAATTGAGTACCGTCGGCGCGGCGTGGGGCATCAATGACGATCGAAGTCCCCTGTCCGAGCTCGGCATGCAGGCGCAGCGTGCGGCCATGGAAGACGACGCCGCTGACCCGTGCCGGCGCGGTGCCTTCGCCGGCTTCACCGACAACCAGGAGATCTTCCGGCCGCACGCCGATGGTTCGCGTGTCTCCGGCGGCCGGCGTCTCGCCGCCGTCTGAGATCGCTTCCAGCGGCAGGTCGCCGGCGGCAAAGCGCAGGCGCTCGCCGTCGCGGCGGACAAAGCGCGACTGCAACAGGTTCATCGTGCCGATGAAAGAGGCGACGAAACGCGTTGCCGGACGATCGTAGAGCGTGGCCGGCGGCGCGATCTGCTCGATGCGGCCCTTATTCATGACGACGATGCGGTCGGAGATCGACAACGCCTCGGTCTGGTCGTGCGTGACCATGACGAAAGTGGTGCCCAGCCGCGACTGCAGCCGCTTCAGCTCGACCTGCATCTGCTCGCGCAGATGCGCGTCGAGCGCCGACAGCGGCTCGTCGAGCAGAAGCACGCGCGGCTCGCAGACGATGGCGCGGGCTAAGGCGACGCGCTGGCGCTGGCCGCCGGATAGTTCCGAGACGCGTGCACGCAGCTTGTCGGCGAGGCCGACCATGTCGAGCGCCTCGCGGACCCGTTTGGCCTGCTCGGCGCCGGTGAGTTTGCGCAGCGACAGGCCGAAGCCGACATTGGCCGCGACATCCATATGCGGGAACAGTGCATAGTCCTGGAAGACCGTGTTGACAGGCCGGTCGAAGGGCCGCAGGCCGGTGATGTCGCGGCCGTCGAGCAGGACGTTGCCGCGTGACGGGCTTTCGAAGCCGGCGATGACGCGCAGGCTGGTCGTCTTGCCGCAGCCGGACGGCCCGAGAAGAGTCAAGAACTCGCCGGGAGCGATGTCGAGATCGACATTATCGATCCCGACAATGCCGCCAGGAAAAACTTTTGAGATTTTCTGCAGCCGTACGAGCGCGTCAGGCGCCATCGCGCACCTCGGACGGCTTTGTCGTGTTGACCCAGAGGATCTGGCAACGCTCGGCGCCGGGATTGCGGAAGGCATGCAGCAGCGTGCTCTTGAAGGCGAAGCTGTCGCCGGCCTTGAGCACATAGGTGCTGGCGTCCACCACCAGCTCGACCTCGCCAGCCATGACGAAGCCGAATTCGTGGCCGGCATGGGCGTAGGCTTCCGCCGTGCCGCCGCCGGGCTCCACGGTGACCAGCATGCCGGTGAGCGTCGCGGCGGGCGGCGAGAGCAGCGCCTTGGCGATGCCTTCGGATTTCACCGGAATCTGCCGTCGCTTGTCGGCGCGCACGCAATAGAGATCATTGACCGCTTCGCTGCCGTCGGCGATCAGCGCCGACGGCTCGATGTCGAGCGCGGCGGCGAGCGGCCAGATCACCTTGACGCGCAGCGAGGACATGCCGCGCTCGATCTGGCTGAGCGCACCGATGGAGATGCCGGCCTTGGCCGCGAGCTCGGCCAGCGACAGCTTGCGCTCGAGCCTGAGCGCCCGCACGCGCCGGCCGACGCGGATATCGGCATCGTCTTTCGGCTTTGCCGCCGCTTCGTCAAGAATGTCCATGCGTTGGTCCTTGTTGTCTTTCCCCGGTGTGATGCAGCGCCGCCAGGCTCCCCCTTCTCCCCCTGTGGGAGAAGGTGGATCGGCGCGACAGCGCCGAGACGGATGAGGGGTGTTCCAGCGAAGTGAGACGTCTGTGTTCCCTGGAGCACCCCTCATCCGGCCGCTTCGCGGCCACCTTCTCCCACAAGGGGAGAAGGGGGAGCTAGTCATCCCCCGGCCTTCACCTTCTCGAACATCTTCGCCATATCGTCATTCTGCTTCATCGGGCCGGTGAAGATGGTGCTCTTCAGCATCACGTCCGGATCTGCCGGCAGCTGCAGTTTCTCTAACTCCTCCTTCGACACGCCGGCGAACGCGGTCGAGAGCGAGCTGCCGTAGCCATAGGACTGGATCAGGAATTTCCCCGAGTCGGCGTCGAGGCGGCTGTTGATGAAGTCATAGGCGAGATCGACGTTCTTGGCGTCCTTGAGCATGACGAAACCGCAGGCCCAGGTCAGCATGCCTTCCTTCGGCTTCATGAATTCGACCGGCACGCCCTGCTTCTTGAGCGAGGTGGCGGACGCATTCCAGGTCATGGCGGCGACCAATTGGCCGCTGGCCAGCGCCTGCTCGACCGAGGTCATGTCGGTGGTGTAGCTCGACAGCAGCGGCCGCTGCTCGCGCAGCTTTTCGGCCACCTTGTCCATCTGGTCGGGCGTCATGTCGAAGGGGTTCACGCCCGCCAGCAACGCCGCGACGATCGGCGTGTCGTGCACGGCGTCGATGGTCGCCATGCGGCCGGCATATTGCTTGTCCCACAGAAGGTTCCAGCTCGCCTCGGGGTTCTTCACCAGGTCGGTGCGGTAGAGAATCGAGGTGTTGCCCCAATCCCACGGCACCATCCACACCTTGCCGTCGCCGGCCTGCAAGTCGGGCAGGTTCTTGAACACCGGGAAGATCGAATCCCAGTTCTTGATACGCTTGGTGTCGATCGGCTGCAGCAGGCCTTCCTTGTTCCAGCGCGCCACCTTGTCGTAGCAGGGATGCGCGATGTCAGGCCTGAAGCCAGCCTTGACCTTGGTGAAGGCGTCGTCATCATCGCCGAAGATCGTCGCCTCAACGCCATCGGGATGCGCGGCAAGGAAGCTCTTGTTGAAGTCGGGCAATTCGTAGCCCGACCAAGTGAAATATTGCAGCTTGTCGGCGGCAAGAGCGACCGTCGACGACAGCGCGAGCGCCAGTGCGGCAAGGCCGGCCCGGACTTTGTGTCCGGAGAGCGATTTCAGATGGACCGTCATTTTCGTTCTCCTCTTCTTTGTTGTGGTTCAGGCTGGATTGCGGCGCGCAGTTCCAAGACCGCGGTGGCGAAGGATTTCGGCTGTGCCGGCGATGATGAAGGACACCGCGAGGATCACCGTGCCGAGCGCCATCACGGTCGGCAGCGAGCGCGGGAAGCGCAGCTGGCTCCAGATGTAGAGCGGCAGCGTCGGCTCGGTGCCGGCGAGGAAAAAGACGACGATGAACTCGTCGAAGGAAATCAGGAAAGAGAGCATGAAGGCCGACAGTATGGCGGGCGCACTCAGCGGCAGCATCACGCGCCGGAACGTCGTCCAGTCGGAAGCGCCGAGATCGAGCGCCGCCTCGCGGATCGTCTTCGGGATTGCGGCGAAGCGGCTGCGCATCACCACGACCGTCGTCGGCAGCGCGACGAGGATGTGGCCGAGCACGATCGAAACGCGCGACGGGCCGAGGCCGATCAGATTGACCAGGATCAAAAGCGAGATGCCGACGATGACGCCGGGGATCAGGATCGGCAGGCGAGCGATGGCGCTGATGGTGGCGGCGATCGGCGAACGGCCGTAGAGGTCCATGTAGGAAACGGTGATGCCGCAGAGCGTCGCGCCGAAGGCGGCGATGACGCCTATGACCAGGCTATTGGCCAGGGCGCCGGACAGCGCCGGATTGCCATAGAGCGTCCGGTACCATTCGAGCGTGAAACCCTGCAACGGAAACGCCGCCTGGATCGAGTTGTTGAAAGAAAACAGCGGGATCAAGAGCACCGGCAGATAGAGGAAGACGAGATAGCCAAGCACGTAGACGCCGAGCCAGCGGCCGTCGCTATTGATATCTGCCCGGGCGCTCATGTGCGGCTGCCGAACCGGCGGTCGGCGCCGCGCGCGACCAGCACCACGCAGAGGATGACCAGCATGACACAGACCGAGAGCGCGGCACCGAACGGCCAATCATTGGCCTTGCCGAATTGCGACTGGATCAGCGTGCCGATCATGGTGCTGGCCGGACCGCCGACCATGGCCGGCGTGACATAGTCGCCGACCGTCGGCACGAAGACGACCAGCGCCGCCGCCAGAACGCCCGGCATGGAATTTGGGAGCACCACGCGGCGGAAGCTGGTGAAGGGCCGCGCGCCAAGATCGGAGGCTGCTTCGAGCAGCGATTTGGGGATCGTGTCCAGCGCCACGTAGATCGGCAGGATGGCGAAAGGCGCATAGGCGTGGGCGAGTGTCACCACGACCGCGGCCGGCGTGTTGAGGAAGGCGAGCGTCGGCTCCTTCCAAAGGCCTGTCTCGATGAAGGCCGAGTTCAGAACGCCATTATAGGCAAGCACGATCTTCCAGGCGAAGACGCGCAAAAGGTAGCTGGTCCAGAACGGCAGCGTGACCAGGAAGAGCAGCAGGTTGCGGCGGCGGCCGGCATGAAAGGCGAGATAATAGGCGACCGGATAGGCGGTGACGACGGTCGCCAGCGTCACCAAGCCGGCGATGACCAGCGAGCGCAGCGTCACCGTCCAATAGAGCGGATCGGTGGCGACGGTGACGAAATTTTCGACCGTCAGGCCAACCCCGAGCAGCGAGCCGTCATTGCCCCTGAAGGCGAGAAAGACCACCAGGCCAAGCGCGAACAGGATCAGAAAGAAGGTGACCAGCCCACCCGGCAGCAGCATGGCGAAACGGAAGACCGGCGAGATGCGGTTTTCCGGCAAGGGCCGTGTTGCGGCGATGGTCGACATCGAAGTGCCTGTTGGCTCCATCGGATTTTTGAAATCGCCTGATGTTTTTTCATATTCATGAAACTGTCAAGCAGATTCGCTTGTGCGCTGCACGCATTCGGCGTCAGCGTTCGAACGCGTCGAGCATGCGGTACAAGGTGATTGCCGCGGCGACGCCGACTTGGCGGAAGGCGTGGAATGGGATCGGCCGGATCGGCGACAGCGGGAAAGGCAATTGGTTGACGTCTCCGCTCGCGAGATAATCCGCCAGGCGCTTGCCGAGCGCGCTCATCAACCCAACGCCCCTGCCTTGGCAGCCGACGACCGCGAGCAGGCCCTTTTCCGGCTCATGCAGATGCGGCAGGTGGTCCGGCGTCAGCGCCACGCGGCCGAACCAGCGTTTTTCGATGGCGATGCCGGCAAGCGCCGGATAGAGGCGGGTGAGCGCGCGTTCGCAATGCGCCCAGTCGGCGGCGCTTGAAGGCAGCGTCATGCGGCCACGCCCGCCCAGCACCATCCGACCATCGGGACTCCGTCGGTAATAGACGAGGATGCGCCGGGAATCCGAAACTGCCTGGCCGCCCGGCAGGATGCTTGCGGCGAGCTCGGCCGGAAGCGGCGCGGTAGCGATCTGGAAGGAATGCAGCGGCACGATTGTTTGAGCGAGGCCCGGCAGAAGGCCGTCCGTATAGGCGTTGGTGGCGAGCACGACCGCCTTGGCGCGCAACTCGGCGCCGCCTTGCGTCGAGACTCGCCAGGCGCCGGCCTCTTTGGCGAGCTTCACCACCCGCTGCTGCTCGGCGATCCTGGCGCCGGCGGCCACGGCGACGCGGGCGAGCTCGAGCGTGTAGGACAGCGGATCGACGACGCCGGCGCGGCGATCGAGCCAGCCGCCGAGATAGCCCTTAGCGCCGGTCATCGCCGCGATCTCGGCCTGGTCGAGCAATTTGACGTCGGCACCCCGCGAGCGCCATTGGCGATCCCGGTTCGCCGCTGCCTTCAGCGCGGTCTTGGTGTGCGCGGCCTGGATCCAGCCATTGCGCGTGAACGGCACCGCCAGCTTCTCGTCGCGGATCACGTCGAACACGGCATCGGCCGTCGAGGCGGCGAACGCGACCAGGGCTTCGCCGCGCTCCTTGCCGAAGTGTTCGATCAGCCATTCCGGATCGTATTTGAGGCCGGGGATGACCTGGCCGCCATTGAGGCCCGAAGCGCCCTGCCCGATCGCGCCGGCATCCAGCACCTGGACGGAAAGGCCCGCGCGCGCCGCATGCAGCGCGGTCGACAGCCCCATAATGCCGCCGCCGACGACGACCGCGTCCAGCGTGCCGTCGGCCGAAAGCTCAGACTGAAACGCCGTGGCCGCCTGGGGCTTTCGCCAGATCGGATCGGAAAAGGCTTCGGCCAAGAGGATCACCCACGCGCTGGAGCTTGGTGAAAATCCTATTGCCGATTTCATGGATTTGAAAGGGCGCTTCGATGGGCCAGTTCGGCCGTGGCTGTGTGACAGCACATGCATGGTCACAAATGTTGCGGCTGGCGGGATAGACGTTTCCGCGAAATCGGGGAAAAGTGCCGCGCGCGAAAAGTTGAGAGGAATGATGCCATGACCGATCCGACCCGCCTGCCCGCCGATGGAATTTTCGTCGGCCGCGCCAAGACCAGCGCCGCTTCCCATCCGCTGGTGGTTACGGTGCGGGACGGCGAGGTGATCGACATCACCTCGAGCGCCGCGCCTACGGTGCGCGATCTTTGCGAGTTGAAGGATCCGGCTGACTATCTGCGCTCGGCCAAGGGCAAGGCTATCGGCGCGCTGGAAGAAATCGCGGCGAACAGCTTCGAGGCCAAACGTGACGCCGGGAAGCCCATCCTGCTGTCGCCCGTCGACCTGCAGGCGGTGAAGGCCTCCGGTGTCACCTTCGTCGTCAGCCTGCTTGAGCGCGTCATCGAGGAGCAGGCGCGCGGTTCGGCCGAAAAGGCCGACGCCATCCGCGCCGACATCGCCGGACTGATCGGCCACGATCTCTCGAAGCTCAAGCCCGGCTCGCCGGAAGCGATGGAGATCAAGGCCAAGCTGATCTCGCGCGGCGCCTGGTCGCAATATCTCGAAGTGGGCATCGGCCCGGACGCCGAGATCTTCACCAAATGCCAGCCGATGGCTTCCGTCGGCTTCGGCGCCGATGTCGGGCTGCACCCCGTCTCCACCTGGAACAATCCCGAGCCGGAGATCGCCATGATCGCCGACAGCTCGGGCCGCATCGTCGGCGCCACGCTCGGCAACGACGTCAATCTGCGCGATGTCGAAGGACGCTCGGCGCTGCTCCTCGGCAAGGCCAAGGACAACAATGCTTCCGCCTCGCTCGGGCCGTTCATCCGCCTTTTCGACGAAACCTTCTCCATCGCCGACGTGAAGCGCGCCACGGTGCGGCTCAACGTCGATGGCGAGGACGGCTTCTCGCTGGAGGGCGCGAGCTCGATGGCCGAGATCAGCCGTTCGCCGGAGGAACTGGTCAAGGCGGCAATGGGACCGCACCACCAATATCCCGACGGACTGGCGCTCTATCTCGGCACCATGTTCGTGCCTTCGAAGGATCGCGGCGAGAAGGGCAAGGGTTTTACGCACAAGATCGGCGACATCGTCACCATCTCATCGGAAAAGCTCGGCGCGCTCACCAACCGCGTGCGGCTGTCGCCGGACTGCCCGCACTGGACCTACGGCGCCAGCCATCTGATGCGCGACCTGGCCAAGGCGGGGCTGATCTAACCCCGCACCGAAGGGCGGTTGCTTGGAGGCCAATCCGTGCAGCGGATGGTCTATGGCGCCGCTTGCCCAATGAATATCACCGCAGCTGATGCAATCTGATGGGATTGCTGATGGCGCGCGCACCTGTGCCAACATCCATTGGCGATGGAGGCTTGCCACTGCCTGAAAAAGAGAATGCTCTAGACGTTCCGGTCGGCGCGGGCAGGAGATGCGGCCAAGGTCGCGTCGCACCGATCCAGGAGGAGAGTTCAACATGGGAGGAAATCGAATGCTTTCGCGGCTAAGACTGCTCGTGCTTGGCTTGATCGCGGCTATCGCCATTCCGGCGATGGCCGAGGCCAAGACGTTCTACTGGATTTCGCATGGCGGCCCGGCCGATCCGGTCTGGACCTACTTCCTGGCCGGCGCCAAGCAATGGGCGAGCGACACCGGCAACAAGGTGAACACCTCGTTCCACAATGGCGATGTCGCCTCGCAGCAGGAGGCCGTCCGTGCCGCCATCTCGGCCAAGGCAGACGGCATCGTCACCACCAGCCCGGATCCGGGCAGCCTTGTCGAGATCGTCAAGGAAGCGCGCGCGGCCAACATCCCGATCATCAACTTCAACACGCCCGATCCGAAGGCCAACTTCAACGCCTATGTCGGCGGCGACAACGTCACCTTCGGCAAGCACTGGGCGCAATATCTGGTCGACAAGGGCCTGGTAAAGAAGGGCGACTTCGTCTGGATGCCGGTCGAGGTCCCCGGAGCCACCTATGGCGTACAGGAAGAGGAAGGCATCAAGAGCGTGTTCGGACCCGCCGGCATCACCTATGAGGTGACCGAAGCGACGCTCGACCAGGCCGAAGTGATCAACCGCATGGTCGACTATCTCACCGCCCACAAAGGCAAGGTGAAGGCGATCATCGGCCTCGGCGACCTCGTCACCGGCTCGATCAAGCGCGTCTTCGACCAGGCCGGCGTCAAGCCCGGCGAAATCCCGGTCGTCGGCTGGGGCAACTCGCTCGACACCACGCAGGAAGTGCTGAACGGCTACGTCAATGCCGGGCAGTGGCAGGATCCGCAAGCGACCAGCTATGTGGCGCTTTCGCTGGCCAACATGGCCGCCAGCGGCATTCCTCCGGGCTTCAACGTCATCACCGGCGCGCTCTATGAGAAGGACACCGCCGGCGTCTACGACAAGATCCTGTCCGGCAAATGATCCCTGACATCAACGGTCGCGGCTTTCGGGCCGCGGCCGCTTTCCTGTACCGTCGAGCCCTGCCTGATCGGAGCGGGCTTCAGCCAATCATTCGCGCCGCGGGCTCAATGGAAAACCGTTCCTTCATTCAAAGTTTCATCGCGCGAGCGGAATTCGGTCCGCTGGTGCTGCTTATCGTCGAGCTCGTCGTCTTCTGGGGCATCAATCCCGACTTCCTGTCGCCGCAGAATATCTCCAACATCCTGGCCTTCACCGTCGAGCTCGGCCTGATCGCGCTGGCGATGACGCTCTTGATGACATCAGGCGAGTTCGATCTTTCGGTCGGCTCGCTGTTCGGCTTCTCGCCGGTGCTGATGTGGACGCTCTTCAACAGCGGCGTCACTTCGCTGGAAATGGGCCTGCTGATCGCGCTGATCGTCGCTGCCCTGATCGGGCTGGTGAATGGCTGGTTCGTCACGCAGCTCAAGATCCCGTCCTTCCTGGTGACGCTCGGCATGCTGCTTGTCGTGCGCGGCTCGGCGCTGTTCATCACCGACGGCTTTCCGCAGCGCACCTGGAGCGCGGAAGGCAGTTGGCTGGCGAACATCCTGGTCGGCGACTTCTATGTCGGATCCTTCCGCATCTACGCCTCGCTGTTCTGGTTCATCGGCGCCGCGGTGGTGCTGGGCTATGTGCTGACGCAGAGCCGCACCGGCAACTGGATCCAGGCCGCCGGCGGCAATCCAAACGCGGCCCGCGCGCGCGGCGTCAACGTCAGCCGCGTCAAGGTCGGCCTGTTCATCCTGTCAGCGGTGATGGCCTCGCTCGCCGGCGTCATCTCCTCGCTGCGCACCTCCGCGGCCAATCCCAACAGCGGCACGGGCTACGAGCTCGAGGTCATCGCCATGGTGGTGATCGGCGGCACGGCGCTGACCGGCGGACGCGGCACCATCATCGGCACGGTGCTCGGCATCCTGATCCTGCGCGTGATGCGCAACGGCATCGTGCTGATCGGCGTGCCGGGGCTCGCCTACAACATTTTCATCGGCGCGATCATCCTCGGCATGATGGCGCTGCATTCATGGCTCGAACGCCGGCACCAGGCGGGGACTTAAGACGATGGCCGAGCCTCTAATCCGCATGACAAACATCCGCAAGTCCTACGGGCGCGTGCAGGCGCTGGTGGACGCCAATTTCCACGTCAATGAAAAGGAGATCGTCGGCCTGCTCGGCGACAACGGCGCCGGCAAGTCGACGCTGATCAAGGTGCTGTCAGGCGCCGTGCCGCTGACCAGCGGCGACATCTTCATCCGCGGTAAGAAGGTCACGCTGCGCAGCACCAGCGATGCCATTGCCCACGGCATCGAGACGATCTACCAGGATTCGGCGCTGGTCACGCAGCTGTCGATCGCGCGCAACCTGTTCCTCGGGCGCGAGCCGATCAAGGCGCCGCGCTTCCTGAACCGCATGGACCAGGACGCAATGAACACGGTAGCGCGCGACCTGCTCAAGCAAGTCGGCATCACCAAGAACATCCCGCCGACGACACCGATCGGCTCGCTGTCGGGCGGCGAGCGGCAGGCCGTGGCGATCGCGCGCGCCATGCATTTCGACAGCGATCTCATCATCCTCGACGAGCCGACCAACAATCTCGGCGTCGCCGAGACGCAAGGGGTCTTGAGCTTCGTGCGCAGCGCGCGCGATTCCGGCCATTCCTGCATCTTTATCGCGCATAACATCCACCACGTCTTCCAGGTGGTCGACCGCATCGTGGTGATGCGCCGGGGCAAGGTGGTGGCCGACGACATCGACCCGAAAAAGACAACGGTCGCCGAGGTCGAGCGCGTCATCACCGGCATGTCGGACAAGGAAATCCGTGACGCGATTTCCGACGGTCCGCAGCAGCATGGCTGAGAGCTGACCGGCAGGCCGATCGGCGGCCGGCAGCCGCTTCACGCCCGCCGCTGGCACAGAATTGCATCAGCGCCTATGACTGGACCCATGAAAGCCACCGTAGCCGATATCGCCCGGAGCTGCGGCCTGTCGACCGCGACCGTCGACCGGGTGCTCAACAACCGCCCGGGTGCAAGCGCTGCCAACCGGCAGCGCGTGCTGGAGGCGGCCAAGCAGCTCGGTTATCTGCCGACGCTCGACCAGGTCGTGCTGCCGTCGAAGCCGGCGCATCTCGAATTCTTCCTGCCGATCGGATCCAACGCCTTCATGGCCGATCTCGCCCATCACATCGAGGACTATGCAGCGCGGCTGCCGCTGGTCGCCTCCTGCCGCATCCATAACCTTGCCGGCATTTCGCCGGGCGCGCTGCAGAGTGCCGTGGAGAACCTGTCGCTCAAGGCCAATGGCGTCGGCGTGATCGCCGTCGACCATCCGCGCACACGCAACATTCTGCGCGAGCTGGTCGATGCCGGGATCAGGCTGGTCACGCTGATCTCGGATGTGCCGGCGGCACCGCGCTCGGCCTATGTCGGCATCGACAACCGGGTGGCGGGCCGCACGGCGGCGCTGCTGATGGGCCGCTTCCTCGGCGGCCGTAGGGGACATCTGGCGATGGTGGTCGGCTCGCGCTCCTATCGCGGCCACGAGGAGCGCGAGATGGGCTTTCGTTCGGTGCTCGCCGAAGAATTTCCCGACCTCACGGTCTCAAGCGCGGCCGAAAGCAACGACGAGCCGGACGCCAGCTACCGCGCGACCGTCAAGGCGCTGCACGACGAAACGGATCTGCTCGGCATCTATTGCGTCGGCGCCGGACGCTCCGGCGTGGCCAAGGCGTTGCTCGAGGTCAAGCCGCGTTTGAAGCCGGTCTTCATCTGCCACGACCTGACCAGGGAAACGCGCCGCTATCTCGTCGACGATCTTGCCGACGTCGTCATCGACCAGAATGCGCGGCTGATCGCGGAGCAGTCGGTGATCCGTCTGCTCGGCTCCATTGCCTCGTCGGCGCCATACCTGACGAAGAAATTCATCGAGCCGCGGCTGATCTTCAAGGAAAACGTCCCGGCGCAGTAGCGCGGAGCGCGCCGCTCGCTTATTTGTCTGACGATTGATCCCGCAATTCTGCACAGCAGCTATGCAGGTTTCGCAATTGCCGAATCGTTAGGCACCTCGTATTTATCTGGGTGTCGGCCGTCTCCTCCTCCCAGATGTGATGCCGACGCTGAGTGCGGTACACCTCCTCCCGTGCCGTATTCGAAATCGAGCCCGCTGCCACCTCCTCCCGGCAGCGGGCTTTTTCTTTGCGTGCCAAAGGCGGAGGCGAAGCTACCTAATGCTGACCAGATACGCGCCTAGCCTTTCGCCGTCACCAGATTGGAGCTGAGTTCGAAAGCGACTCCCGATCCATCCGCATAAGACTGCAGCACGGGCGCGCTCCCGCTCATGATGTCCTCCACGACGTGCTTGCGTTCCTGATCGGCCATTGTCTTGCCGGCGGCGCTCATGCCGACCAGGGCCATCGTGTTCAACCGCAGGAGAGGCGCCCCGTCCTCAAAGCGTATCCTGCGCGATATTGTCCTTGATCAGACGTCGTGGAAGCCGGCGTCCCGGAGCAGCACCTCGATCTGCGCCGCATTCCCAAAGCTGTGGCGCAGGTCCACCACTGGGCCGAGGAGGCGCTCGGCGACGCGGCGGAGATCCCGAAAGAAGGGGATTTCCTCATCGGGGCGCCACGTGGCAACGGCCAGCCGGCCGCCCTGCGCCAGTGCTCGCCGCATCTCCGCCGCCGCAGCGGACTTATCGGGAAAGAACTGCAGCCCTTGTTGACAGACGATCAAATCGAACTGCTCTCCGTCATGGAGGGGCAGTGCACCGGCATTGCCTACGCGCCAATCGATGTCTGGCGCCACGGTGCGCGCGACAGCAAGCATATCTGCGTTGATGTCGATGCCGAGGACATATCCGGCGGCACCGAGCCGTTCCCTGGCAACCCGGGCAACTATTCCCGTGCCGCAGGCGATGTCCAACACACGATGGCCTGGAGACAGCTTCAGGTCTTCGAAGGTCACTTCGGCCCAGGGGCGGAAGAGAGGACCCACGAGCCAGCGCTCATACATCTCCGGAAAACTTGCCTGACCCATCGTCTAGCGCCGTTTCCGGAACAGCATAACAGAATCAGGACAAGGCGAAGAGATCAGCGCGCCCGGAACGAGGCGATCAGGCTTTCGGCCATGCGCACGAATTGCGCGCTCGGACCTTCGGCGCCGACGCTCTGCATCGAGACGCGCGCGCCTTCGAGCAGCAGCGACAGCGTGTCGGCGAGAAGCTCGGCCTGGCCGATGCCGGCATCGCGGCAAAGCGCGACCAGCTTTTCGCGCTGGGCCTCCTTCAGTTCCTTGATGACGCGCCTTGCCGGGTGATCGGTCTCGGTGAGCTCGACGGCGGCATTGGCCATATCGCAGCCGCGGCTGTCGGCGCTCAGCAGTTCCGAAGCCTTTTGCACCCAAGCATGCAACTGGGCGAGCTTGTCGCCGGGATGCTTGGCCTCGAATTCCTCCCAGATCCTCGAAGCCTTCGCCGCCGTTGCGCGCAGGCATTCGACGATCAATTCGTCCTTGGACTCGAAGTGACGATAAAGCGTCATCTTGTTGGTGCCGGCAGCCTCGGTGATGGCGTCGACGCCCACACCCTTGATGCCGTGCTTGTGGAACATGTCCTGCGCCGTCTCCAGGATTCGGTCCCGGGGACGGGAACGCTCCGCAACGCCGTCAGTCATCATGCTCTCCTTTCGTCGTTTCCAAAAAAACCGTCGCCACCTCTTGACTAGGGTGTTACCGGTCTGTAACTTCCAGCATGTTACTTACTGGTAACACCTATATCACTCGCCGTCAAACGACAAGGCCCTCCGATAGCCCTGCCAGAGTGAGATAGGACGCAAAACCTGCCTGTCATGCGGCTTTGGCCGGTGAAGAACGAGAAAAAGCGGTTCGTGATCAAGCGATGCGGACCGAGCAAGGAGCCACTCCTATGCAAAAGCGCAAAGACCTGACGATCGACGAAGCCATCCGGGATCCGATGATCCGGCTGGTGATGAAGGCGGACGGGATCGACCCCAAAGCCTTCGAACGGATGCTGCGCCAGCGCGCGGCTGACCAGGCGCCGGGCAACATCCCGCCATCCTTCCTGCAGGATTCCGGCTCGGGCCGGGCCCGGCGCCTGCGCCATTTCGCAAACCCGTTCGGCGAGGCGTCCGCATCATGGTGAACTTCTTCATCCACCGCCCGATCTTCGCGTCGGCGATCGCCATCATCATGGTGCTCGCCGGTGCGATCGCCTATTTCCTCTTGCCCGTCTCGCAGTTTCCCGACATCACGCCCCCGCAGGTCGTGGTCAGCGCGCACTATCCGGGCGCCAGCGCCCAGGTCGTGGCCGATACGGTCACCACCCCGCTCGAGCAGCAGATCAACGGCGTGCAAGGCATGACCTACATGTCGTCGACGAGCTCGAATGACGGCTCTTCGACCATCACCATCACCTTCGACGTCGGCTATCCGCTGAGCACGGCGGCGGTCGACGTGCAGAACCGCGTCAGCCAAGCGGCATCCTCCCTGCCGGCCATCGTCAACCAGGGCGGCGTGACGATCAAGAAGCAGAATCCCAATTTCGTGCTGATCGTCGACCTGACCTCGCCGGACGGCTCGGTCGATCCGGTGGCGCTGAGCAACCTCGCCTATCTGCAGGTGGTCGACCCGCTGAAGCGCCTGCCGGGCGTCGGCGACGTGCAGATCTTCGGCGAGCGCCGCTATTCGATGCGCGTCTGGCTCGATCCGGACAAGCTTGCCAATCTTGGCATCACCGCTGTCGACGTGCAGAACGCCATCGCCGAACAGAACGTGCAGGTGGCGGCCGGCAAGATCGGCCAGTCGCCGGCGCCCGCCGGCACCGCCTTCGAGATGCAGGTCAATGCGGTAGGCCGCCTTAGCGACCCGAAGGAATTCGGCGACATCGTCGTGCGCGCCAATTCGCAGAACGGCTCGCTTGTGCGGCTGCGCGACGTCGCCCGCATCGAGCTCGGCGCGCTGCAATATTCTTCCTCCGCCTTCTTCGGCAAGGACCCGACCGTGGTTTTGGCCGTCTACCAGATGCCGGGCTCCAACGCCCTCGACCTGCAGCAGCGGGTCAAGGACAAGATGCAGGAGCTGTCGAAGCGCTTCCCGAAGGGCGTCAGCTACGCCATGCATTACGACACGACGCGTTTCGTGTCGGCCTCGATGCACGACGTGCTGATCACGCTCGGCGAAGCGCTGGTGCTGGTGGTCGCGGTGGTGTTCATCTTCCTCCAGAGCTGGCGCACCACCATCATCCCGACCATCGCCATTCCCGTCTCGCTGATCGCGACGCTGGCGGTGATGTACATGCTGGGCTTTTCGCTCAACATGCTCTCGCTGCTCGGCATGGTACTGGCGATCGGCCTCGTCGTCGACGACGCGATCGTCGTGGTCGAGAATGTCGAACGTCAGCTCGAGGCAGGACTCAAGCCGCTGGCCGCTACGCGCGCGGCGATGGCCGAGGTGACCGGTCCGATCATCGCCACCACGGCGGTGCTGATGGCGGTGTTCGTTCCCGTTGCTTTCATTCCGGGCGTCTCGGGTCGGCTCTACAACCAGTTCGCGCTGACCGTGGCGATCTCCGTCGGCATCTCCGCCTTCAACTCGCTGACGCTCTCGCCGGCGCTGAGCGCTGCCTTCCTGCGCCATCGCGGCGAAACCCAGTTCGTGCTGTTCCGCTGGTTCAACGCCGGCTTCGACTGGCTGTCGCATGCCTATGCGCATGGGGTGCGCATTCTGATCAAGCTGCGCTGGGCCATGCTTGGCCTGTTCGCGGCCGGCCTCGTCGCCACCTATTTCGTCTGGCAGAAACTGCCTTCGACCTTCCTTCCCGTGGAAGACCAGGGCTATTTCTTCGTCGTCATCCAGCTGCCGGACGGCGCTTCCCTGGAGCGTACCGACGCAGTGGCGCAAAGGGCGCGCGACATCCTGCAATCGACGCCCGGCGTCGACATCGTCGGCTCGATCAGCGGCCTGAACTTCCTAACCAGCGCCGCGCAGTCGAATTCGGCGGTGGAGTTCGCGATCCTGAAACCATGGGACGAACGCGGTCCTGACCAGAGCGCCTCGAAACTGGTCGAGCAGGTGCGCGGCAAGCTTCTGCAGATGCCGGATGCGTTCGCGCTCTCCTTCGATCCGCCTTCGATCCCGGGCATCGGCACCACAGGCGGCTTCGAGTTCCAGGTCGAGGATTTGTCCGGGCGCGGCAGTGCGGCGCTGAATGACGTCACGCAGGCGCTGCTCGCCGAGGCGCGCAAGCAGCCGGAGCTCAACCCGCAGCAGCTGTTCTCATCCTTCTCGACCTCGACGCCGCAGTTCAACTACGACCTCGACCGCAGCAAGGCGAAGCTGCTCGGCCTCAACCTGCCGGACGTCTTCAACACGCTGCAGATCTATCTCGGCTCGCTCTACGTCAACGACTTCAACCTGTTTGGCCGCACCTTCCGCGTGACCATCCAGGCCGACAAGGACGCGCGCGGCGACGCCACCGACATCTCGCGGCTCTATGTGCGCAACGCGTCGGGCGGCATGGTGCCGCTGAGCACGCTGGGCAGGCTGGTGCCGATCGTCGGGCCGGAGACCGTGCCGCATTACAACAACAACGCGTCTGCCCTTATCAATGGCGGTGCTGCCCCCGGCTTCTCGTCCGGACAGGCGGTCGCGGCCATGGAGCGGGCGGCGGCAAATGTGCTGCCGCGCGACTTCGGCTACGAATGGACCGGCATCACTTTCCAGGAGCTCAAGGCCGGATCGATCGCTTCGGTCGTCTTCGGGCTGGCGATCGTCTTCGTCTTCCTCATCCTGGCGGCGCAGTATGAAAGCTGGGCGATGCCCTTCATGGTGCTGCTGGCCGTGCCGCTCGCTTTGTTCGGTGCCTTCGTCGTGCTGTTGCTGCGCGGCATGCAGATCGACGTCTACTCGCAAATCGGCTTCGTCATGCTGATCGGCCTGGCGGCGAAGAACGCGATCCTGATCGTCGAGTTCGCCAGACGCCGGCGCGAGGAAGGCTTGACCATCGTCGAGGCGGCGATGGAGGCGGCACGGCTGAGGCTGCGGCCGATCCTGATGACCGCCTTCGCCTTCATCCTCGGCGTGCTGCCGCTGATGTTCGCGACGGGCGCCGGTGCAGCCAGCCGGCAATCGATCGGCACCACCGTCTTCGGCGGCATGGTGGCGGCGACGATCCTGTCGCTGGTCTTCGTGCCTGTCTTCTACGCCGTGATCGAGCAGTTGCGCGAACGTGGCGAAAGGGAACCTGCCAAGGCGCACGACGATGCGCCTCAGGAAGACGAAATTGAACCGACCGCCGAGCCGGCGCTTCAGCCGCTCGCCCAGGCGGCCGAATAAGATTGGAGATCAATTATGCGTAGATGGAAAATCGCTTTGGGAACGGCCGTCGCGCTGGGCGCGATCTCGGTGGCCAGCGTGCACTTTCTCGACATGGGCAATTTGAGCGGCGGCGCAGCGGGTGCTGCGCCAGCGCCGGCGGCCTTCGTGATGCCGGTGCCGGTGGTGAATGTCGTGAAGAAGACGCTGCCGATCTATCTCGACTACGCCGCGCGGGTGGAGTCGATCCGCAGTATCACGCTGCAGGCGCGTGTGCCGGGCTATCTGCAGGAGCAGACGGCTGCCGACGGCAGCGACGTCAAGCAGGGCGACCTGCTCTACCGTATCGCGCCCGACGACTATCAGGCCGCGCTCGACCAGGCGAAGGCGCAGGTGCAGCGCGATAGCGCGACGCTCGAATATGCAAAATCCAATCTCGGCCGCGGCACCGACCTCGCCAAGGCCGGCTATCTCGACAAGGACAGCTTCGACCAGCGCACCAGCAATCTGCGCGCGGCCCAGGCCGCCCTTGCCGTCGACCAGGCGGCGGTGCGGACGGCCGAGCTCAATCTCGGCTATGCCGAGATCAAGGCGCCCTTCTCGGGCCGCATCGGCCGCAACCAGGCTTCGGTCGGCACGCTGGTCAGTGTCGCCGGCACAGTGCTCAACACGCTGGTGCAGCTCGATCCAATCTACGTGACCTTCAATCCGAGCGAGAGCGATCTGGTGCAGATCGAGCAGGCGAAGGCCGCCGGTCCGATCGCCGTCGACGTGCTGTTGCCCGGCGAGACCCAGCCCAGCCAGAAGGGCGAGCTGACCTTCATCGACAACACGATCGACCATTCGACCGGCACGATCACGGCGCGCGCCACCATCGGCAACGCCAAGTTCACGCTGTTGCCTGGACAGTATGTACGGGTGCGGCTGCATGTGAAGGAACAGCCCAACACGCTGATGGTGCCGCAGGTGGCGCTGGGTTCCAGCCAGCTCGGCAAATACCTCTATGTCATCGGCAAGGGCAACACCGTCGACCAGAAGCTGGTGTCGCTTGGGCCCACCGACGGCGACCTGATTTCCGTGACCTCCGGCATCTCGGAGACCGACCAGGTGATCACGGGCAATTTGCAGAAGATCGGACCCGGAATGCCGGTTTCTCCCTTGCCGCAACCGAAACCGGCCAGCTGATAACCCCCATCAGTTTCCGGTCCGACGGCGCCCTCGATACCCACGTCGAGGGCGCCGTTTACTATTTGGGGTCAGGCAATTCCGACGCCGAAAGGAACAATCTTCTACGGACGGTCCCTTGTTGGATTGTCGACAACCTGATTGTCTTGCAGCCGGTTCACCGGAATATGACCTGACCTGCAACGGACACAAACGTGAAGATCAAGAGCATCAAGGCCTGTCATGTCGTGCAGCCCTTCGTGGACGGACCCTACCGCATGTCCAAGGGGCGGATCGCCGACTGCTTCGACGCGGTGATCGTCGCCATCACGTCGGACAGAGGCGACACCGGCTGGGGCGAGATGGCGCCGCTCGGCAATTTCTACTCGGCCGCGTTTCCCGCAGGCACACGCGCGGGCGTGCCGGAGATCGCGCCGCATCTCATCGGCCAGGATCCACGCGGCCTTGCCGGCATCGGCCGGCTGATGGACACGGTATTCAAGGGCCACCCCTACATCAAGTCGGCGCTCGACATGGCGTGCTGGGATCTTGCCGCCCGCGCCGCCGGCGTGCCGCTGGTGACCATGCTTGGCGGCCGCGAGAGCGACATGGCGGAGACCTACCGGGTCGTCACCCACGGCACGCTCGATCAGATGGCGGCGCTTGCCAAAAGGATCATCGCCGAAGGCTGCCGGCGCCTGCAGGTCAAGGTCGGCGGCAATGTGCGCGACGACATCGAGCGGGTCTCGGCAGTGGCCGCCGCCGTGCCGAAGGGCACGGTGATCTTCTGCGACGCCAATGCCGGCTGGACGCCTTACCAGGCGCGCCAGTTCGCCGACGCCACGCGCGGCATCGACTACACGTTCGAGCAGCCATGCACGACGATCGAGGAGAACATGTCGGTGCGCCGCATGCTCGACAAGCCGATGGTGCTGGACGAATCCGTCACCTCGCTGGGCGAGATGCTGGAGATCCACCGCCGCGGCGCCGCCGACGGGCTGACGCTGAAGATCTCGCGACTGGGCGGCGTAACGCAGACCCGCCTGATCCGCGACGTCGCGGTCGATCTCGGCTTCATGATCACGGTCGAGGACACCGGCGGCGCCGAGATCGACACAGCGGCCATGGCGCATCTGTCGCTGTCGACGCCGCAGGAGCGCCGGCTGCACGCCATCGCCTTCCACGAATGGGTGACAGTGCGTACGGCCAGGAACGCACCGCCGGTGACCGGCAGCCATATGGGCGTTCCCGACGGACCCGGCCTTGGCATCGACGTGGACCCTGGCCTGCTCGGTAAGCCGTTCTTCGAGATCGGCTGAAGATGAAGATCAGGCGGGTCGAGTCTGAGAACGTTGGCGCCAGCGCGCCGTGCTACTCGGCCGCCACGCCCTTCACCTCGAGATAGCTTTCCATGGAATCGTCCAGAGCCTGCAGCCAGGGCGTATGATGGAGCGGCGACATGGTGCCGGTCATCAGCGAGCGGTAGGCGTTGTCGCGGAAGGTCATGATGTTTTCCATCTTGTGGTGCTCCCACTCCATGAAGGTGCGGTTGACCGCCTCGACGTCGAAGCCCGGATAGTCGGTCTGGTCCATCAGCTCCTTGGTGTAGTCGCCCTGGAACCAGATCATCTGCTCGGCGTCTTCGAGGGTCTCTTCCCGGGCACGCCACTTGGCGCTGTGCTCGGCCATCGCCTCGGCGGAGGGCAGCTTGATGCGGCCAAGCATCACGTCGCGCGCGTACCAGGCCTGCGCGTCGAACATGTTGAAGGTGTAGAACTGGTCCTGCATGCCGATGTAGAAAAGCTTCGGGTTCTTCTCCCAGACGACGCCTTCATAGAGATCGAGCGGCCACATCCGGTTGGCGGTCTTGAGCTTGAGGTCGTCGGTGAGGAAGGGGAAGGAATGCAGATAGCCGGTGCACAGGATGATGGCATCGACGTCCTTGGTCGTGCCGTCCTTGAAATGCGCCGTCTTGCCGACGACCTTCTGCAGCAGCGGCACCTCCTTCCAGTTCTCCGGCCATTTGAAACCCATCGGCTTGGAGCGGTAGCTGGAGGTGATCGATTTGGCGCCGTATTTGTAGCATTGCGAACCGATATCCTCGGCCGAATAGGAACGCCCGATGATCAAGATGTCCTTGCCCTTGAATTCCATGGCGTCGCGGAAATCGTGGCTGTGCAGGATGCGGCCGTTGAAGGTGGGAAAACCTTCGAAGAACGGCACGTTGGGCACCGAGAAATGGCCTGAAGCGACCACGACGTTGTCGAATTCCTCCGAGTAGGTCACGTCGTTGGTGCGATCATGTGCGGTGACGGTGAACTTCTCGGTCTCGTCGGAATAGGTCACCATGCGCACCGGGCTGTTGAAGCGCACCCATTCGCGCAGGCCGGATTTCTCGACGCGGCCCTTGATGTAGTCCCACAGCACGGCCCGCGGCGGATAGGAAGCGATCGGCCGGCCAAAATGTTCCTCGAAGGTGTAGTCGGCGAATTCGAGGCATTCCTTTGGGCCGTTCGACCAGAGATAGCGGTACATCGAGCCGTGCACCGGGTCGCCATGCTCGTCGAGGCCGGTGCGCCAGGTGTAGTTCCATAGGCCTCCCCAGTCGCTCTGCTTCTCGAAGCAGACGATTTCCGGGATCTCGGCGCCCTTGTCGGCGGCCGACTTGAAGGCCCTTAGCTGGGCCAGGCCTGACGGTCCGGCTCCGATGACGGCGACACGAGATTTCATTGCGGGCCTCCTCCTTTTGATTTCGACTTTTTTCTTGACGCAATTCCGGGCGGAAAACCGTTCGACACTTTTCCTGGAATTGCTCCCACGAAACAAATTTCACTGACAGTGACAGTAATTGGGTCTTTGGTGCTGTCAACAAACATCTGCGGCGGCGGCGTTTGCGTGAAACGGTTTTTGCGCACAAAGGCGGCGGCGTCACGTTGAAGCAGGCGCGCCCTGCAACCGCCAGCGGCTTGCTGTCGCGGTTGCGCTCTTGTATCGCCACCGAATATGTTCACCTTGAGTGAAATAAATCCGCGAGAGTCGGGGGCGACATGGCGAACAAGAATTCCGGCACCAGGTCCACCGATGCGGCAGCGAAGGGCAAGGCACCGCTAAAGCGCGTTTCGGCGGCCGGGCGCACGATACGCGCGCCGCTGACGCAAAATCCGCACGCCATCCGCGACACGCGCGAGAAAGTGCTGGAAGTGGCGATCGGCCATGAGGTGCGCGCGTTCCGCAAAAAGCTCGGCATCACCGTCGCCGATCTCGCCACCGCCACCGACATTTCGCTCGGCATGCTGTCGAAGATCGAAAACGGCATCACCTCGCCATCGCTGACGACATTGCAGGCGCTGTCGCGGGCGCTGGGCGTTCCGGTGACCGCCTTCTTCCGGCGTTTCGAGGAAGAGCACAGCGCCGTCTTCGTCAAGGCCGGTGAAGGCGTCGATGTCGAGCGCCGCGGCACCCGCGCCGGCCACCAGTACAACCTGCTCGGACATATCGGCGCCAACACCAGCGGCGTCGTCGTCGAGCCCTACCTCATCACGCTGACCGAGAATTCGGACGTGTTCCCGACCTTCCAGCATGCGGGCATGGAGTTCCTCTACATGCTCGAAGGCGAGGTCGTTTACCGGCACGGCAACAACCTATATCCGATGAAGCCGGGCGACAGCCTGTTCTTCGACGCCGATGCGCCGCATGGACCGGAAGAGCTGACGCGGCTTCCGATGCGGTATCTGTCGATCATCTGCTATCCGCAAAACAGCGCGGGGTGAGACGTTCTAGTTCCTCGCCCCACGAAAGTGGGGAGAGGTGGCTCGGCGAAGCCGAGACGGAGAGGGGAGCGCCATACGAAGGCCCCCTCTCCGTCCGCTTCGCGGACACCTCTCCCCCGCCTTGCGGGGGCGAGGAACCAGTCTTCAATCCGGCCCGAATCCTGGTGACGTCGGGCTGCCGTCGTCGAGCTTCGACAGCCATTCCACCAGCGTCGGCCTATATCGGGTCAGGCCCTTATAGGTGGCGAGCTCTTCCGGCAGGTCGCGGATGACGCGGTGCAGGCGGCGCGCCCATTTCGGCTGCGTGACCAGCTCGTCCATCTTGATCAGATAGCAACGGATCGGGAAGACGATGGCGTTGGAACGCGGCAGTCGCCAGAAGCTTTGCAGCTCGACACGCAGATGCACCTTCTGGCCGACGTTTTCGGGCGTGACCGTGGCGCGGTCCGGGCCCCATTTGTGATAGTTTTCGGGGCTGGTGTCGAGGCGCGGATTGATGGTCATCGTCCAGTTGAGGCGCCTGGCCGGCTTGCCCTGCTGGATGTTGGTGAGGAATTTCAGCGCGCGGGTGAAAATGCCCTTCTCATGCGCCAGCGGCACCGGCGCGTGCCATTCGAAGAAGTTCATGCCGATGTCGAAGTCGAGCGACCAGTCGGCCTGGGTGGTGACCATGCCGGCATCCATCCACAGATTGCCGTCGCGCTGGTCGAGGATACAGAAATCGCCCTGGCTCTGGCGGGTGATGTATTCCATCGGCCCGTAAGGCAGCGTCGAGGTGTCGCCGAAGGTGAAGGTGTCATCGATACCGAGCGGCCGGTTGATCCAGCGCCAGCGATCGCCGTTTCGCTCCAGTGTGAAATGCTCAGGATAGCCGAGCGCCTGCTGCTCCATCAGAAGCTCGAGCAGGTCCCAGCCGGCAAGCGTCATATGCGGCAGCGACTGGCAGCGCAGTGGATCCTCGGCCAGCACCAGCGCGCGGTCCTGCATCTCGGCGACATAGTGCTCGTCGACGTCGATCAGGTTCTCGAGCACGCTGCCCTTCGGGCCGACCACATGCGGCTCGATGTTGACCGCGTACATGTAGGAGTCTTCGTTGAATGGGAAGGGAAAGCGCCGGATATGCTCCGGGCTGTTCCTGAAGGTGTAGTCGTCCCGAAACGTTTCCTTGCGAAAGGTGATGCCCATTGACGCCTCCTATCTTTCCAGGACCAGCGACTTGCCCTCGAAGCGCGAGACGCAAGGCATGATCTTGCAGCCGGAACGGTGGTCTTCCTCACTCAGCCAGTGATCGTTGTGGATGAACTTGCCGTCGGAGGAGATCACATTGGTCTCGCACTGGCCGCAAACGCCGCCGCGGCAGAGATAAGGCGGGTCGACGCCGGCGGCTTCGATCGCCTCGAGCAGGCTCTGCTGCTCGCCGACGCGGATCGTCTTGCCGCTGACGGCCAAGGTCACGTCGAACGGCGCGCCGGGCTGGGGTGCCGCGAAATGCTCGAAATGCACGGTCTCCGGCGGCCATCCGAGGCTAGCCGCGCGGTCACGCACCCAGTTGATCATGCCGGCCGGGCCGCAGACATAGAGATGCGTGCCGAGCGGCTGCGAGGACAAGAGCCGGTCGAGGTCGATGCGCTCCTCGCGGTCGTCGTGGTAGAGCCTGACCCGGTTGCCATAGCGCTGCTGCAAGACATCGGCATAGGTGCCCAGCGAAGCCGTGCGGCAGGTGTAGTGCAATTCGAAATTGCCGCCGGCGCCTGCCAGCTGCGACGTCTGCGCCATGAAAGGCGTGATGCCGATGCCGCCGGCCAGCATCAGGTGCTTCTTCGCCCGGAGATCCAGCGAGAACAGATTGACCGGATAGCTGATCACCATCTCCTGGCCGGGCTTGACCTGCCGGTGCATGAACAGCGAGCCGCCGCGGCCGGCATCGTCTCGGCGCACCGAGATCGTGTATTCGCGTGTGTCGAGCGGCGAGCCCATCAGCGAATAGGGGTTGAGCCTGGTGCGGTCGCCGTCACGCATCTCGACCACGACATGGGCGCCGCCGGAAAAGGTCGGCAGCAGCTCGCCGTCGCGACGGCGGAAATGGAAACGGGTCACGAGATCGTTGACCGGGACGACGTCGCTGACGACGACGTCGAGCTTGGTGGTGCCGGTGCTCATCGGAAGACCTCCTCGATCGGAGGAATCTCGGAGCGATCCTCGGCGTTGATGCACACGCCCTGGAAGGCCGCGAGGCGCCGCGAATAGTGATCGCGCACCAGAAGCAGCAGGCCGCAATGCGAGCAGGTAGCCGGCTGCGTCGTTACATTCTCGGTGATGCCCTTGCAGTGCACGCATTGCATGCGCCGCGCCAGCGAGCCGCGATGCTCGGTCGCAATGGAGGTATGGTCGATGCCGGCTTCAAGCGCCACCTGCATGGCCTGGCCGATCAGGCCTTCGGTGCCGGCAAGATAAAGGCGCAGGCCCATATGGGCGTTGGTCAGCGTCTGCTTCAGCCGCGGCAACAGGCTGGCGAAAGACGGCGCGATGTGAAGTTGCATCGGCTTCAGCGCTTCGAGAGCTGCCACGTGCTTGCCCTCAGGCCCCGGAATAAAGACGATCTCGGCGCCGTCGAAAAAGCCGGACGGCGCCTTGCCGGCCATGTTGGTTATCGCGAGCGCGCCTTCCGCGTCGGCGATGAACAGATGATGCTTGCCGGGCTGCGGAGAGAGCGTTCCGTAAACGGGCCGGCTGATGATCGTCTTGGCTGCCATTCTTTCCTTCGTGCCCCGAAAGCCCTCCCGCTGATGATGCCTCAACCTTTTGCCGTGCGCTTGGTCTTTTTGGGATCGTCGAACGGCAAGGGCTGCGCCGTTGCTTTGATCGAGCCGCTCCTGTTGCGAATCTCGAGCTTGGTGTCCTTGACGGCGCAGTCGACATCGAGGCGCGCGATGCCCATCGATTTCTCGACCAGCGGCGAATACATGGCGCAGGTCACCACGCCGACTTGTCTGCCGTCGCGGTAGACGGGCGCGCCCTCGTCCGCCGGTTCCTTGCCGTCGAGCAGCACGCCGTAGATCTTGAAGCGCTCCTTGCCCTTCAGCCGATAATGCTCCTCCGCGCCGCGGAAGCCGGTCTTGCCGGGGCTGACAGTGAAGTCGAGGCCGAGCTCCCACAGCGTGTCGCCGGGACCTTCGTTCTCGAACGGATACTTTTGGGAATTGTCGTAAGGGTAGAAGAGTAGATAGCTCTCGACGCGCAGCATATCGAGCGTGGTGAAGCGGCACGGAATGATGCCGGCGCTCTTGCCCTCCTCGAGGATCCTGTCCCAGATCGTGCCGGCATCCTGGCCGCGGCAGAAGATCTCGTAGCCGCGCTCGCCGGTGTAGCCGGTGCGCGAGATCATCACCGGAAAGCCGAAGAGCTGCGTCTGCATATGATGAAAATAGTTGAGGTCGCGGATGCCTGGCACATGCTTGGCCAGATAGTCAACCGCGGTCGGGCCTTGCAGCGACAGGTCGTGCAGATTGTCATCGAAGCGCAGCGAGACATCGCGACCCATCGCCGCTCGCTGCAGCTCCTCATGGCCGGTGCCGGAGCCGTGCACGACCATCCACGAGTTCGGGCTGATGCGGTAGAGGATGCAGTCGTCGGTGAATTTGCCGGCCTCGTTCAGCATGCAGGCATAGGCCGACTTGCCGGGATAGATCTTTTCGACATCGCGCGTCGTGGCGAGGTCGATGAGATGCGAGGCGTGCGGCCCGGTGATATGAACCTTCTTCAGACCGGAGACGTCCATGAGCCCGGCCTTGGTGCGGATCGCGACATATTCCTCGTCGGCGTCCTTGTCGTAGGTCCAGGCGGTGCCCATGCCGCTCCAGTCCTCGAGTTTCGAGCCGAGCGCGCGATGGCGATCCGCCAGGGTCGAGAATCTCCAGGATGCCGTCATCCGATCGTCCTCCGTGCGATTTAAGTCGTTGCTGTTCCCTGCTCCTGCTTGGTGGCGGAGCTTGGTCGAATATTGACCGCAAACGGCGAAGCCCTGCAATCCCCTTGAAGCAAATAATTTCATTGTCAGGCAAATTTCTTGCCCGGTGACAAACGGTTTACGATGCGTAAATCCGGCTTGACAATTTCGGGAATCGGGCGGAATTTATGAAAAAAATTTCACTCTGTTGAAAGAGTGGACGCCCGGTCTGTTGTGTGGCCGGACGTCGCCAGAAGGGGAAAACCGATGTCCGACATGCAGCAGCGCATCGAAGCGCTGTACCGTTCCGACGTGCGTGGGTCCGTGCTCCTGATCGTATGCCTGTGGGCAACGATCCTCTTCGTCCTCCTGATGACGTGGCCATACATTCCGCATAGCGGCATCAAGCTCGTGGTGGCGGTTGCAGCCGCCGCGGTGCTGATCTTCAACACCGCCGCGATCCTCGCCATGCTCAACCACTACAAGGAAGACAAGGACTTCATCTACGGGCTCGACATCAAGAACGCCGACGCCGCCCGCAACCGCCAATCGTGAAGGGAGAAACCATGGCTCGCTATACCCCGCCGGAGCAGAGCAAGGCCGGACAGATCCTCGACATCGCGGTCGTGGTGGTCGCAATCTTCGTGGCGCTCTGGCTGCCGCTGAAACTCGGCTTTGCCGGGGCGGCGAAGTCGATCGACCCGCTCGATGCCAAGACGTGGGACGCGCTCGGCCAGAACGCGACCATGGCGTCGATCTGGGAGAAGCTGGGCTACACGCCGGAGACGGCGCACGACATCATCCAGAACCGCTTCCATTACATCATCGACTGGCCGACGCTGATCATCATGGCGATCGTGCTGATCGCCTATTTCGTCTTCCTGTTCCGCGCCTCCGATAAGGAATATCGCGAGGTCATCAACGAGAAGTTCGACGACAAATAGACTTCGACGACAAAGAGACTTTCGACGACAAAGAGACCGGGGAAGACATCATGTGGATGGGACTGTCTTACGTTTGCTGGGGCATCTCGGTCGTGCTTGCGGCGTGGATGCTCTACGACTGGTTCAAGGTCGATACGACCTATTCCGAGGAGACTTTGACGTCTTCCCGTGAAGGCGAGCTTGAAGCCGTTTCCGAAAAACACCGGATCTGAGTGGGGACTGACATGACGGCTGCGGTTGAAACGGCACAAACGACGACAATCCACGGCGACAGGGTCTCGCTGCTTCGGGTGCTCGGCCCGGCGCATGTGTGGGCGCTCGGCGTCGGCATCGTGCTGGTCGGCGAGTTCACCGGCTGGAATTTCTCCGCCGACAAGGGAGGCGCGCTCGCCGCGCTGATCGTCTGCTGGGTCGTCGGACTGCTCTACACCTCGGTCGCCATGATCGATTCGGAGGTGACGTCCACCGTCGCCGCCGCCGGCGGCCAATATGCGCAAGCCAAGCATATCGTCGGGCCGCTGATGGCCTTCAACGTCGCGCTGTTCCTGGTGTTCGCCTACACCATGCTGGAAGTGTCGGACGCGATCCTGCTCGGCGACACGATCGTCGCCAAGGCCGGCGTCGAGGGGCTGACGCACAACTCCTTCATCGCCGCCACCATCGTCGTGCTCGCCTGGCTCAATTATCGCGGCGTGCTGATGACGCTCAACGTCAATTTCGTCATCACTGCGATCGCCTACGTCTCGATCGTCATCCTGTTCTTCTCGGTCAGCCCGTGGACGCAAGGCACGGTGCTGAAGCTCAACGAGCTGGTCACCCCCGCCAATGCGCTGCCCTATGGC
Organism: Mesorhizobium sp. CA5; assembly: GCF_020165105.1. NCBI lineage: Bacteria > Pseudomonadati > Pseudomonadota > Alphaproteobacteria > Hyphomicrobiales > Phyllobacteriaceae > Mesorhizobium > Mesorhizobium sp. CA5. The sequence continues at coordinate 124,607 of NZ_JAIUHJ010000006.1, forward strand.
TGGATCGGCGTCATTGCCGCCTTCCAGTTCGGCATCTGGTATTATCTCGGCATCGAGGGCACGACACAGGCTGCCGAGGAAGTGCGCTCGCCGGCGCGCTCGCTGCCTTACGGCACCATGGCCGGCATGATCACGCTTTTGATCGCCGCGGCGATGACCTGGTATGTCTGCGCCTCGCTGATGCCCTGGGAATATCTCGGCATCACCTATTATCCGCTGTGGGACGCCGGCAAGCTGACGGGCAGCCCGCTGCTGGAAAACCTGCTCTTCATCGCGACGCTGCTGGCAGCGCTTGCCTCGGCCAATGGCTGCATCAACGACGCGGCGCGCGCCTGGTTCTCGCTCGGCCGCGACCGCTATCTGCCGAGCTGGTTCTCGGCGGTGCATCCGAAATACCGCACGCCCTATCGCTCGATCCTGTTCCTGCTGCCGATCGCGCTGGCCTTCGCCTTCATCGCCGATCTCAACCAGGCGATCACCTTCTCGATCCTGTCGGGCGTGTTGCAATACACCTTCATGAGCATCAACATCATGATGTTCCGCAAGAAGTGGCCGCTGGGTTCGATCCGCCGCGGCTACACGCACCCCTTCCACCCGCTGCCGGCGATCGTGCTCTTCTGCCTGTGCATGGTGACTTTCTTCGCCATCTTCCTCGGCTTCGGCTCGCAGCTGATCGCGATGACCGTCTTCTATTTCCTGATCTCGCTATGGTTCCACTTCTACCGCTACAAGTTCGTGCGGCGCGGCGACCAGTTCTCCATGCCGTGGCCGAAGCCGCAGGGTTATTGAGTGGAGTAAGGGCCCGCCTTTCGATGGCGGGCCGTGGCGTATCGAAATGTCCGAGCTGACGTCAATATTGCTTACCGGGGCGATCGCACTGGGCGTCACCGCTCATATTGTCTGGCTGGCGCGCGCCAGCCGCAACAGGGCGAAGGCGGCCTTGGCCGCCGATATGGCGAGCGTCCTCAGCGTCGTTGCGGACGCCGCCGACATTTCCGACGGCACGGCCGGCGTCGTCACCTGGGCCGGTTCCTGGAACGGTCAGCGAGTCCAGGTGCGGACCATCGTCGACACGCTGGCGACGCGAAAGCTGCCGACGCGCTGGCTCAGCGTTTCGATCACCGAGCCGGTCGCCGTGCCGGGCACGTTCGACATGATGATGCGGCCGAATTCGGCGACGACATTCTCCAATTTCGACCATCTGCCGCACACGCTGCCGAAGGTGCTCGGCCTTCCCGCCGGCGCGGTGCTCAGGACGGACCGCAGAGGCGTCGCCTTCCCGCAAGATCTGATCGCCGCGCATACAGACATCTTTGCCGAAAGCCGCGCCAAGGAATTGCTGATCACGCCAAAGGGCGTGCGCATCGTCTGGCTGCTGGCCGAGGCCGAGCGCGCACGCTACGGCGTGTTCCGGCAGGCCGCCTTCGGCGATGCCGGGATCGATCCGGCCTTGATCGAACGGCTGCTCGAGGCAGCCTCGACGCTTCGCCAAGCCATCAACCGGCGCGAAAGACGGGCCGCATGAGCGACGAAACCGCCACCCCTGCTCCCGCGAATCCCTATCTCGTGCTCGGGGCCGCGATAATCTTGCCGGCAAGCGGCCATGTCATACTCGGCGTGCCGGCGCGCGGGCTGCAATTCCTGTTCTTCATGGTGATCCTTGGCTGGATAACCACCAAGCTGGCGCCGGTCGACGCCGGCTTCATCGGCCGCCATGCCGGGGGTTTCCTGATCTATGCCCTCTCGATCCTCGACGCCTATAGGATCGCGCGCATCCGCCATGCGATCTGGGTTCACAATGCGCGTCCGGGCGGCGATAGTGCCGAGGGCAATGCCCCGTCCAATATGTAATCACAGGAAAATTTTTTTCATACCAATTGAATTCGGCTTACTCATTGGGTACATCATCTGAGAGCCAAAAAAACGTTGGAGGCTGGCATGTGCGGAATCGTCGGACTTTTCTTGAAAGACAAGGCGCTGGAGCCGAAGCTCGGCGCCATGCTGTCGGAGATGCTGGTGTCGCTCAGCGACCGCGGACCGGACAGTGCCGGCATCGCCATCTATGGCGCAGCCACCGGCAATGAAGCCAAGATCACCGTGCAGTCGCCGAAGCCCGATCGCGATTTCCGCGGCCTCGACGCCGAGCTCGCCAAGGCGATCAGCGCGCCGGTCAGCGTCGCGGTCAAGTCCACGCATGCGGTGATCCGGACCACGCCGGACAAGGTCGACGCCGCGCGCGAGGCGCTGCAGACGCTCCGGCCCGACATCCGCATCATGGGCGCCGGCGAAGCAGTCGAGATCTACAAGGAAGTCGGCCTGCCCGAAGCGGTCGTCGACCGTTTCGACGTGCGCGCGATGACCGGCACGCACGGTATCGGCCACACCCGCATGGCAACGGAATCGGCGGTGACGACGATGGGCGCGCATCCTTTCTCGACCGGCGCCGACCAGTGCCTGGTGCACAATGGCTCGCTCTCCAACCACAACAATGTACGCCGCGAGCTGATTCGCGACGGCATGACCTTCGAGACCGAGAACGACACCGAGGTGGCGGCTGCCTATCTCTCCAACCGGATGGCGCATGGCAAGAATCTCGGCGAGGCGCTGGAAGGCACGCTCTCTGACCTCGACGGCTTCTTCACCTTCGTCGTCGGCACCAAGAATGGCTTCGGTGTGGTGCGCGATCCGATCGCCTGCAAGCCGGCCGTGATGGCCGAGACCGACCAGTATGTCGCCTTCGGCTCCGAATATCGCGCGCTGACCAAGCTTCCCGGCATCGACAATGCGCGGGTCTGGGAGCCCGAGCCCGCAACCGTTTATTTCTGGGAGCATTGAGCTCATGCCGGCAACCCCAATGTCGAAGGCCGAGCGCGAGCCAGGCCATGCCCACAGTCAGGCATCACGCGTCTTTGACCTGTCCGTGCATTCGCTGCGCGAGTTGAACCAGGCGCTGCACCAGCTCACGCCCGGCTCGAACGAGACCGCCTGGGAAGTGCTCAACCCCAAGGGCAGCCATTCGGTGGCGGTCGGCGTCGATCAGCCCGTCAGCATCGATGTGCGCGGCAGCGTCGGCTATTACTGCGCCGGCATGAATGATGGGGCCGCGATCACCGTGCACGGCTCGGCCGGCCCCGGCGTCGGCGAGAACATGATGTCGGGCTCGATCGTCATCAAGGGCGACGCCAGCCAGTATGCCGGCGCCACCGGCCGCGGCGGCTTGCTGGTCATCGAGGGCAATGCCTCGTCGCGCTGCGGCATTTCGATGAAAGGCATCGACATCGTCGTGCACGGCAATATCGGCCACATGTCGGCCTTCATGGCGCAGTCCGGCAACCTCGTGGTGCTGGGCGATGCCGGCGACGCGCTGGGCGATTCCATCTACGAGGCGCGGCTCTTCGTGCGCGGCAAGGTGGAGAGCCTCGGCGCCGACTGCATCGCCAAGGAGATGCGGTCCGAGCATATCGAATTGCTGCAGGCCCTGCTCGACAAGGCCGGCGTGACCGGCGTCAAGGCCTCGGAGTTCAAGCGCTACGGCTCGGCCCGCAAACTCTACAATTTCAACATCGATAACGCCGACGCGTATTGAGGCAAGATGACCTACCGCAACCCGCCGACGACGCCGCGCAAATCCGCGACCTTCGACGATTACACGCTTTCCGAAATCCGCCGCGCGGCCGCGACCGGCATCTATGACATCCGCGGCGCCGGCGCCAAGCGCAAGCTGCCGCATTTCGACGACCTGCTGTTCCTCGGCGCCTCGATCTCGCGCTATCCGCTCGAAGGCTATCGCGAGCGCTGCGACACCTCGGTGGTGCTCGGCTCGCGCCACGCCAGGAAGCCGATCGAGCTGAAGATCCCGATCACCATCGCCGGCATGAGCTTTGGCTCGCTGTCCGGTCCCGCAAAGGAAGCGTTGGGACGTGGCGCTACGCTTTCCGGCACCTCGACCACCACCGGTGACGGCGGCATGACCGAGGAAGAACGCGGTCATTCCAAGACGCTGGTCTATCAGTACCTGCCCTCGCGCTACGGCATGAATCCGCGCGACCTGCGCCGCGCCGACGCCATCGAAGTGGTCGTCGGACAGGGCGCCAAGCCGGGCGGCGGCGGCATGCTGCTCGGCCAGAAGATTTCCGACCGCGTCGCCGAGATGCGCACGCTGCCCAAGGGCATCGACCAGCGCTCGGCTTCGCGCCATCCCGACTGGACCGGACCGGACGATCTCGAGATCAAGATCCTCGAGCTGCGCGAGATCACCGACTGGGAAAAGCCGATCTACGTCAAGGTCGGCGGGGCGCGGCCCTACTACGACACCGCGCTCGCGGTGAAGGCCGGCGCCGATGTCGTGGTGGTCGACGGCATGCAGGGCGGCACGGCTGCCACCCAGGAAGTGTTCATCGAGAATGTCGGCCAGCCGACGCTTGCCTGCATCCGGCCGGCGGTGCAGGCGCTGCAAGACCTCGGCATGCATCGCAAGGTGCAGCTCATCGTCTCGGGCGGCATCCGCAACGGCGCCGATGTCGCCAAGGCGCTGGCGCTGGGCGTCGACGCCGTCTCGATCGGCACGGCGGCACTGGTCGCGCTGGGTGACAACGATCCCCGCTGGGAGGCGGAGTACAGTGCGCTCGGCACAACGGCCGGCGCCTATGACGACTGGCACGAGGGCCGCGACCCCGCCGGCATCACCACGCAGGACCCCGAATTGATGAAGCGGGTCGACCCGATCGCGGCCGGACGGCGGCTGGCGAACTACCTCAAGGTGATGACGCTGGAAGCCCAGACGATCGCACGCGCCTGCGGCAAGAACAGCCTGCACAATCTCGAGCCCGAGGATCTCGTCGCGCTCTCGATCGAAGCCGCCGCCATGGCCGGCGTGCCTTTGGCCGGCACCAACTGGATACCGGGAAAGAACGGCTTCTAGGACAAACTTCCAAGACACATAAGCGAGGAACTACATAATGGGGAACGATCTCGCCGCATTCGCCAAGGAGAACGGCGTCAAATATTTCATGATCTCCTACACCGACCTGTTCAGCGGGCAGCGTGCCAAGCTGGTGCCGGCGCAGGCGATCGCCGACATGCAGAAGGACGGTGCAGGATTTGCCGGCTTCGCGACATGGCTCGACCTGACGCCGGCGCATCCCGACATGCTGGCGGTGCCGGATCCGGCTTCGGTCATCCAGCTGCCGTGGAAGAAGGACGTTGCCTGGGTAGCCGCCAACTGCATCATGGACGATAAGGAGGTGAACCAGGCGCCGCGCAACACGCTGAAGCGGCTGATCGACGAAGCCGCCCGCGACGGGATGCATGTCAAGACGGGCGTCGAGGCCGAGTTCTTCCTGATCTCGCCAGATGGCAAGGCGATCTCCGACGAATACGATACAGCCTCGAAACCCTGCTACGACCAGCAGGCGGTGATGCGGCGCTACGACGTCATCGCCGAGATCTGCGACCATATGCTGGCGTTGGGCTGGGGCCCGTACCAGAACGACCACGAGGACGCCAACGGTCAGTTCGAGATGAACTGGACGTTCGATCACGCGCTGGCGACCGCCGACAAACACTCCTTCTTCAAGTTCATGGTCAAGTCGATCGCCGAAAAGCATGGCCTGCGCGCGACGTTCATGCCCAAGCCCTTCCAGGGCCTGACCGGCAATGGCTGCCATGCGCATATCTCAGTGTGGGACGAGACCGGCAAGACCAATGTCTTTGCCGACAATTCGGAAGAGCTCGGCCTGTCCGCCAAGGGCAGGAACTTCCTCGGCGGCATCATGAAGCATGCCTCGGCACTTGCCGCTATCACCAACCCGACGGTGAATTCCTACAAGCGCATCAACGCGCCGCGCACCATTTCGGGCGCGACCTGGGCGCCGAACACGGTGACCTGGACCGGCAACAACCGCACGCACATGGTGCGCGTACCGGGACCCGGCCGCTTCGAATTGCGCCTGCCGGACGGCGCCGCCAATCCCTATCTGCTGCAAGCGGTCATCATCGCCGCCGGCCTCGACGGCATCCGCTCGAAGGCCGATCCCGGTAAGCGCTACGACATCGACATGTACCAGTTCGGCCATACCGTGACGGATGCGCCGAAACTGCCGCTCAACCTGCTCGACGCGCTGCGCGAGTTCGACAAGGACAAATCGTTGAAGGCGGCGCTGGGTGAGGAATTCTCGTCGGCATATCTAAAGCTGAAGCAGCAGGAATGGAATTCCTATGCTTCGCACTTCACGCAGTGGGAGCGCGACCACACGCTGGATATCTGACCGTCCTGTAGTGGAGCATGATGTCGTCCGAAAACCGCTTCACACTTTTCGGCATCATGCTCTAGCGGTGCGAGCGACCTCGGAATGAACTGATGAAATATTCGATCTTCTCGCTCGCCCGCGCCGCCCTTTCCGGCCACAAGAACTGGCAGCCGACCTGGCGCGATGCTGCGCCCAAGGACCGCTATGACGTGATCATCATCGGCGGCGGCGGCCACGGGCTCGCCACCGCCTGGTTTCTCGCCAGCGAGTTCGGTATCCGCAATGTCGCGGTGCTGGAAAAGGGGTGGATCGGCTCCGGCAATGCCGGCCGCAACACCACCATCATCCGCTCCAATTACGGCCTTCCCGGCAACACCGGCTTCTACGAATTGTCGATGAAGCTGTGGGAGCGGATGGAGCAGGACCTCAACTATAACGCGATGGTCAGCCAGCGCGGCGTGCTCAACCTCTATCACTCCGACGCGCAGCGCGATGCTTTCGCCCGGCGCGGCAACACCATGCGCATCAACGGCATCGATGCGGAACTGCTCGACCAGGCGGCGCTGCGCAAAATGCTGCCGTTCCTGAATTTCGACAATGCGCGTTTCCCCGTGCAAGGCGGACTGCTGCAGCGGCGCGGCGGCACGGCGCGGCATGACGCCGTGGTGTGGGGCTACGCGCATGCGGCGAGCGAACTCGGCGTCGACATCATCCAGAATTGCGAGGTTACCGGCTTCACGCGCGACGCCAACGGCAAGGTGACCGGTGTTGAGACATCGCGCGGCAAGATCGGCGCCGGCAAGGTCGGCATGGCAGTGGCCGGCTCCTCGTCACGGGTCGCGGCTATGGCAGGTCTTCGCCTGCCGATCGAAAGCCATGTGCTCCAGGCCTTCGTCTCCGAAGCGATCAAGCCGCTGATCCCCGGGGTCATGACCTTCGGCGCCGGACACTTCTATGTCAGCCAGTCGGACAAGGGCGGGCTGGTCTTCGGCGGCGATATCGACGGCTACAATTCCTATGCCCAGCGCGGCAATCTGCCGGTCGTGGAGGATGTCTGCGAGGGCGGTATGGCGCTGATCCCGATGATCGGCCGCGTGCGGCTTTTGCGCCAGTGGGGTGGCATCATGGACATGTCGATGGACGGCTCGCCGATCATCGACAAGAGCCCGGTCGACGGCCTCTACATCAATGCCGGCTGGTGCTATGGCGGCTTCAAGGCGACGCCCGGCTCCGGTTTCGTCTTCGCCCATCTCATCGCCCGCGATCAATCGCACAAGGAAGCCGCGCTTTTCCGCCTCGACCGCTTCCAGCGCGGCGCCATGATCGACGAGAAGGGCCAGGGCGCCCAACCGAACCTGCATTAGGGATAGAGCATGATGTTATCCAAAAACCGCTTCACATTTTTTGGCATCATGCATTGAAGACCCAGTCATGCGCATAGTCTGTCCCTTCTGCGGCGAACGCGAACTCGGCGAGTTCACCTATCTCGGCGACGCCAAGCCACAACGGCCGGCGGCCGATGCCGGCGAGGACGCAGTCTACGACTACGTCTATCTGCGCGACAACATTGCCGGCCCGATGAGCGAGCACTGGTACCATGGCGGCGGCTGCCGGGCCTGGCTGAAGGTCACGCGCAACACGCTGACGCACGAGATTTCGGCCGTCGAGCCGGCGGCGGGCGCAGGCGCCGCCAAGGTTGGTGTGTGATGCGCGGCGATCAGGCAAACCGGCTGAACAATGGCGGTCTCATCGACCGCTCGACCGCGCTCAACTTCCGCTTCGACGGCAAGACCCTCTTCGGCTTCAAGGGCGACACGCTGGCTTCCGCGCTGGTCGCCAATGGCGTCAAGCTCGTCGGCCGCTCGTTCAAATATCATCGCCCGCGCGGCATCCTGACGGCTGGCTCGGAAGAGCCGAACGCGCTGGTCGAATTGCGCAGCGGCGCAAGGCGCGAGCCGAACACCAAGGCGACGACCGCCGAGCTCTATGAAGGGCTCGAAGCCGCCAGCCAAAACCGCTGGCCGTCGCTCAATTTCGACGTTATGTCGGTCAACCAGCTGTTCGCGCCGATCTTCGTCGCCGGCTTCTACTACAAGACCTTCATGTGGCCGGCGAAATTCTGGGAAGCGATCTACGAGCCGGCGATCCGCCGCGCCGCAGGTCTCGGCCGCGCGGCAGGCGTTTCCGATCCAGATCACTATGACAAGGCCTGGGCGCATTGCGACGTGGTGATCGCCGGTTCCGGACCGGCCGGTCTCGCCGCAGCCCTTGCCGCTGGTCGCAGCGGCGCGCGCGTCATCCTGTGCGAGGAGGATTTCGTCCTCGGCGGCCGCCTGCTCGCCGATGGCGGCATGATCGACGGATTGCCGGCCGCCGAATGGGTTGCGCGCGCGGTTGCCGAGCTTTCGGCGATGCCCGATGTGCGCATCATGACGCGCACGACTTTGTTCGGCGTCTATGACGGCGGCACCTATGGCGCGATCGAGCGCGTCAACGACCATCTGCCGGTGCCGCCGGAGCATCAGGTGCGCCAGCGGCTATGGCGGATCGTGGCCAAGCGCTGCGTCGTCGCCGCCGGCGCGATCGAACGCCCGATCGTCTTTGCCGGCAACGACACGCCGGGCGTGATGATGGCATCGGCCATGCGCAGCTACATCAACCGCTATGCGGCCACGCCGGCGCGGCGCATCGCGCTGTTCACCAACAATGAGGATGGCTGGCGCACCGCCGAAACGGTGATCACGGCCGGACTGCAGGTTGCGGCGGTGATCGATGCGCGGCCGGACGTTTCGCCGGCCCATCGCTCGCTGGCAAGCAAAGGCGGCTTTCCGGTGCTGCACGGCGCTGTCGCGGGCGTCGACGGCGGCAAGGACGGCGTGCGCAAGATATCCGTCTCGCTGACCGGCGGCGCCCGCGCCGAGGTCGAGGCCGACGGGCTTGCCGTCTCGGGCGGCTGGAACCCGGCAGTCGGCCTCACCTCCTACCATCGCGGCAGGCCGAAATGGCGCGACGACATCGCCGCCTTCGTGCCGGATGGCGCGCCGCCCGGCATGGTGGCAGCGGGCGCGGCCAACGGCGCGTTCGGACTTGGCGCCTGCCTGCGCGAGGGGTTCGAAGCCGGCGCTGCTGCGGCCCGCGACGCCGGACGCAGCGGCAATATCGGATCGATGCCGGTCGCCGACGACGAGGCCTTTTCGATCACTCCGCTCTGGCATGTCGCCGGCAAGGGCAAGGCCTTTGTCGACCAGCAGCACGACGTCACCGCTTCCGATGTCGAGCTGGCGCAGCGCGAGGGTTTTCAATCGGTCGAGCATCTGAAGCGCTACACGACGCTCGGCATGGCAACCGACCAGGGCAAGACCTCGAATGTCGCCGGCCTCGCCATCATGGCGGCGGTCAGCGGCAAGTCGATCCCCGAGACCGGCACGACGATCTATCGGCCGCCTTACGTGCCGGTCGCCATCGGCGCTTTCGCCGGCCACCATCGCGACGAGAATTTCCATGCGACGCGGCTGACGCCCTCGCATCACTGGGCGGCCGAACAGGGCGCGGTCTTTGTCGACACCGGCCTATGGAAGCGCGCGCAGTGGTATCCGCGCGCCGGCGAGAAGGACTGGCTGGAATCGGTCACCCGCGAGGTCAAGGCGGTGCGCAGCGGCGTCGGTTTCTGCGATGTCTCGACGCTCGGCAAGATCGACGTGCACGGCCCCGACGCAGGCGCCTTCCTCGACCGCGTCTACATCAACGCCTTCTCCAGCCTCGCCGTCGGCAAGGCGCGCTATGGGCTGATGCTGCGCGAGGACGGCATCGTCTATGACGACGGCACGACCTCGCGGCTGGCCGAGGATCATTACTTCCTCACCACCACGACGGCCAAGGCCGGGCTGGTGATGCAGCACCTGGAATTCTGCCGCCAGGTGCTGTTCCCCGAACTCGACGTGCAGCTGACCTCGGTCTCCGACCAATGGGCGCAGTTCTCGATCGCCGGACCGAAGACCCGCGATCTCTTGAAAGAGATCGTCGATCCGGCCGAGGACCTGTCGAACGAAGGTTTCCCGTTCATGGGCGCGCGCGAGGTCAAGCTGCGCGGCAGCCTGAAGGCAAGGCTGTTCCGCATCTCCTTCTCCGGCGAGATGGCGTTCGAGATTTCGGTGCCGGCGCGCTACGGCGAGGCGATGGCGCGCAGTCTGATGATTGCGGGAAAACCGTTCGACGTGACGCCTTACGGCACCGAAGCGCTTGGCGTGATGCGCATCGAAAAAGGTCATGTCGCCGGGCCGGAACTCAACGGCACTACCACGGCGGGCGATCTCGGCCTCGGCAAGATGATGTCGACCAAGAAGGATTTCATCGGACGCGTCATGGCCGGCCGCGAGGCGCTCGTCGCGCCGAACCGGCAGGTGGTCGTCGGCATCAAGCCGACCGACAAGGCGCGCCGCCTGCGCTCCGGCGCGCACATCATTCCAAAGGGCGAGCCCCCCGGCCCCGGCAACGACCAGGGCTATGTCACCTCGGTCTGTTTCTCGCCGGTGCTCGACCAGTGGATCGGTCTCGGCCTCGTCGAGCGCGGCCGCGAGCGCATCGGCGAGATCGTGCGCGCGCACGACCCGCTGCGCGGCGAGGACTACGATGTCGAGCTCTGCAATTCCGTCTTCTACGATCCGGATGGAGGGCGCCAGCGTGGCTGAGTTTTCCTGGGACGTCCGCAGCCCGCTGGACCGCCCGCTGATTGCCGGCTCCTACGGCGCGCAAGGCGACGCCGGCGTGTCGCTGACGGAGATCCGCAATTTCGATCTCGTCCAGGTAATGGCGCGGCGCGGCAAGGCCGGCGAGATGGCGAAGGCCGCGCAGGCGCGCTTCGGCATGGCGGCGCCGGAAACGCCAAAGGCGGTCGATACTGCCGACGCGACGCTGATCTGGTCGGGACCGGACCAATTCCTGGTGCTGTCCAAAGGCGGCAAGCATACGATCGAAGCGCTTGTGCCGGCCTTGGTGGGTTCGGCCTCGCTTTCCGACCAATCGCATGCGCGGGTGCTGATCAGCATATCCGGAGAGAAGGCGCGCACGATGCTCGCCAAGCTGTCTTCGATCGACCTGCACCCCGATGTTTTCGGCGTGGGCGCGGCGGCCGCGACGTCGATGGATCACACCAGCGTCACGCTGTGGCGCGGCAAGGATCTGGCGGATGGACAGGCGGTGTTCAACCTGCTGGTGTTCGCGACCTTCGCCGAGAGCCTGTGGCACACCATTCTGGACTCGGCTGCGGAGTATGGCGTGACGGTCGGCCATCCCGAGGAGCTGGCGTAGCGCAGCACCACCCCTTCTCCCCTTGTGGGAGAAGGTGTCGCCGAAGGCGACGGATGAGGGGTGCTCCAGGGAAAGCCAGCGTCTCACTCCGCTGGAACACCCCTCATCCGTCTCGGCGCTATCGCGCCGATCCACCTTCTCCCACAAGGGGAGAAGGGAAGTCCCGCCTTGCCAAACGCATTCCCCCTGCTATTCTCTCAGCGAAAATAATTTTACACACAGGCAAACTTGTTTCTCGCTCGGAGGAGGGTTTTAGATGAGCCAGTCGCCCTACCCCGCCGTCCTGTCCGGGCCGCCCAAGCCGAGCCTGATCCTTAGGCCCGGCCAGATCAGCCTGCCGCCGGGCATGGAACGCTACACCGTGCAGGGCAACGGGGCGGTGCTGATCGACGTCGAGGCCGGCGACAGCGTCAGCGTGAGCAATGTCGAGGGCGGCCAACCCTGCGAGCTGCTGGCCTGGGACAAATCAGGCGCGACGGATCCCGGCATTTTCGGCGAACGGTCGAACAGCAACGCCGCCGGCATCAAGGCGCTGCTCGCCGACGGCGACGACAGCCTCTCAGCGCTGCGCCTCAGCCTTGAGCGCCGCAATGTGCAACTCGACCAGCCGAAAGGCGTGCGCGTGTTCGGCGGCGCTACGCCCGCCGGCACGGAGCAGAGCTTTGCCATCCAGCGCGACGGCGCGCTGCTGATCGCGGCGCCTGGCGGGCCGATGCTGGTCGACGGACACAACACCGCGACGCCGCTCACCGTCCTGGTGCGGCGCGCCACGATCCGGCTGAAGAACAGGTCGCAGCTTCCCGATCCGCTTGCCGATCCGGTGCTTGATCTTCGGGTGAAGTCGGCGACCGCCGAGGCCTATTTCGTCAAGGCCGGCGACTATTTGCAGATCATCGATGTCGATGGCCGGCAATGCACCGACTTCCAGTGTTTTTCCGCGCGCAAGCTGGACAAGGGGCGCGACCTGCCGCTCGACGTGACGACGACCCGCACGCTGATGGGTTCGGCCTATCCGATGCCTGGCCTGCATTCGAAATATTACGACCAGGACATGGAGCCGCTGGTGGAGGTCGTGCAGGATACATGCGGCCGGCACGACGCCTTCGCGCTTGCCTGCGCCGCCAAATATTACGACGACATCGGCTATCCCGGACACACCAACTGCTCGGAGAATTTCAACAAGGCGCTGTCGGACAAGGGCGTGACGCCCCGCGCCGGCTGGATGGCGATCAATTTCTTCTTCAACACGGCGATCGACGCGCATGGCGTGATGGTGTCGGACGAGCCGTGGTCGCGACCTGGCGACTATGTGCTCTTGCGCGCCCTGACCGACATCGTCTGTGTGTCCTCGGCCTGCCCGGACGACACCACGCCCGCCAATGGCTGGGACCTCACCGACATCCATGTGCGCGCCTATTCAGGCCAGCACAAATTCTCGCGAGCGATCGCCAGACGCATGAAGCCCGACTCGGAACCGAAGATGACCCGCGAGACAGCCTTTCATTCGAGCTTTGCCAAGCACACGCGCGACTTCGTCGAATATCGCGGCTATTGGCTCGCCAATTCCTTCGCCAAGGAAGGCCCCATCGCCGAATACTGGGCCTGCCGGCAGACCGCGGTGATCATGGACCTGTCGCCGCTGCGCAAGTTCGAGGTCACCGGCCCGGATGCCGAAGCGCTGCTGCAATACACGCTGACCCGCGACGTCAAGAAGCTCGGCGTCGGCCAGGTCGTCTACACGGCGATGTGCTACGAGCATGGCGGCATGATCGACGACGGGACGTTGCTCAGGCTCGGCAAGGATAATTTCCGCTGGGTCGGCGGCGACGATCTTTCCGGCGAATGGCTGCGCGAGACGGCGAAAAAACTCGGCCTCAACGTGCTGGTGCGCTCCTCCACCGACCAGATGCACAACATCGCCGTCCAAGGGCCGAAGAGCCGCGACATATTGAAGGAAGTGGTCTGGACCTCGCCCGTGCAGCCATCGATCGGCGAGCTCGAATGGTTCCGCTTCGCCGTCGCGCGCATTGGCGGCGGCAATGGCGTGCCCGTCGTCGTCTCACGCACCGGCTACACCGGCGAACTCGGTTACGAGATCTGGTGCCATCCGCGCGACGCCGAAAAAGTGTTCGACGCCGTCTGGGAGGCCGGCCAGCCGCACGGGCTGAAGCCGATGGGCCTGCAGGCGCTCGATATGGTGCGCATCGAGGCGGGACTGATCTTCGCCGGTTACGAATTCTCCGACCAGACCGATCCGTTCGAAGCCGGCATCGGCTTCACCGTACCGCTCAAGACCAAGGCCGACGACTTCATCGGCCGCGATGCGCTGATCCGGCGCAAGGAGCATCCGCAACACAAGCTCGTCGGCCTCGACATCCATGCCAATATCGCCGTCGGCCACGGCGACTGCGTCCATGTCGGCCGCGCCCAGATCGGCGTCGTCACCTCCGGCATGCGCTCGCCGGTGCTCGGCAAGACCATCGCGCTGGCACGGCTCGACGTCACTCACGCCGAGATCGGCACGGAGGTCGAGATCGGCAAGCTCGACGGCCACGCCAAGCGGCTGCCGGCGCGTGTCGTGGGCTTCGCCCATTACGATCCGCAGAAGACCAGGCCGCGTTCCTGATAGCGGCAACCCTTGCCTTCTTCCGTTGTGGGAGTAGGTGGCCGAGCGAAGTTCGGTCGGATGAGGGGTGTTCCAGAAGACACTAGCCGCTCATTTCGCTGGAACATCCCTCATCCGTCTCGGCGCTACGCGCCGATTCACCTTCTCCCACAAAGGGGAGAAGGAAAGAGCATGTTTCGCAAGCGCGATGTGCATGACATCCACAAAACGCTTGACGCGAAAGCGCGTCGGATCAATCTTCACTCTTAAGAAAAAAATACGACTGAGTGGAAACACGACAGGCCGACGTCGATTTGCCGGGGAGCAAGCTTCGCAAGAGCCGAAGCATCGCTGGCGGGGAACAACAAAAAGGGGAAGACACAAGATATGAGCACGATAAGCACGGCCCTCGAGCAGCCTGTCGAAAGCAAGCTGCTCAGGCATATCGACTGGCGTGGCGCCTTCTGGGTGGCAAGCGGTGTTCCAGCGCTGGTCCTGTTCTCGATCGGCGGCATCGCCGGCACGACCGGAACACTGGCCTTCCTGATCTGGACGGTATCCATGATCATGGGTTTCCTGCAATCCTTCACCTATGCCGAGATCGCCGGCCTGTTCCCGAACAAATCCGGCGGTGCCTCGATCTACGGCGCCACGGCATGGCTGCGCTATTCCAAGTTCATCGCGCCGCTATCGGTGTGGTGCAACTGGTTCGCCTGGTCGCCGGTGCTGTCGCTCGGCTGCTCGATCGCCGCCGCCTACATCCTCAATGCGCTGGCGCCGATCCCGGCCTTCACCGAGACATCGCCGGAAGTCGTCGCCTACATCGCCGCGCATGCCGGAACGGCGCCCGCCGACGCCATCGCCGCGGTGGCGGCTGCCGCCACGCCCGCGATCCGCACCTGGTCGCTGTTCAGCCATACGCTGGGTCCAGTGTCCTTCACCTTCAACGCCACCTTCTTCATCGGCGCGGTGCTGATGCTGATCATCTTCGCGATCCAGCATCGCGGCATCCTCGGCACGGCCAATGTGCAGAAATATATCGGCCTGCTGGTCATCATCCCGATGCTGATCGTCGGCGTCGTGCCGATCTTCACCGGCCAGATCGACTGGGCGAACTTCTCGCCGCTGGTGCCGTTGGCGGCCGCCTACGCGCCCGATCCGGGTTCATGGAACATCGCCGGCTGGACGCTGGTGCTGGGCGGCATGTTCATCGCGGCATGGTCGACCTACGGCTTCGAGACGGCCGTCTGCTACACGTCGGAGTTCAAGAACCCCGGCACCGACACGTTCAAGGCGATCTTCTATTCCGGCCTGCTCTGCATGCTGCTGTTCATCCTGGTGCCCTTCACCTTCCAGGGCGTGCTCGGCCTGAACGGCATGCTGGCGACGCCGATCGTCGACGGCTCGGGCGTCGCCGACGCGCTGGCCGGCATGGTCGGCGGCGGCAAGATCATCCACAGCCTGCTGGTCATGCTGATGATCCTGGCCCTGGTGCTCTGCATCATGACGGCGATGGCCGGCTCCTCGCGCACGCTCTACCAGGGTTCGGTCGACGGCTGGCTGCCGCGCTATCTCAGCCACGTCAACGAGCATGGCGCGCCGACGCGGGCGATGTGGACCGACCTCTGCTTCAACCTGATCGTGCTGGCCATCGCCTCGGCCGACGCGACGAGCTTCTTCTTCATCCTCGCCGTGTCGAATTGCGGCTACATCATCTTCAACTTCCTCAACCTCAACGCCGGCTGGATCCATCGCATCGACAATGGCCACATCAACCGCCCCTGGAAGGCGCCGACCTGGCTGCTCGGCATCGGCGCGATCTTCGCCTATGTGAACGCCATCTTCATGGGCGCCGGCGCCAAGGTGTGGAACCCGATGGCGCTGTGGGCCGGCCTGATCACCGCTGCCTTGATCATCCCGGTGTTCTGCTTCCGCCACTACGTCCAGGACAAGGGCAAGTTCCCCGAACACATGCTGGCAGACCTCGGCATGGCGGGAGCCGACCTCTCGGTCAAGAAAGCGGGCATGCTGCCTTACCTGACGCTGATTGCCGGCGTGGTGGTGATGCTGATCGCCAACTGGGTGTTCGTCATCTGACGCGGCAGCCTTGAAAACAGACGGGCGCGCCTCGGCGCGCCCTTCTTTTTTGCCGATCCCCCCGTCCCGGCATCAGCCGGCCTTTCGGACCGCCTCGCTTACAAAGAGCCGATTTTCTGGACGCTTCAGGCCGAGATTCTCGCGCAACGTCGAACCTTTATGACGTTGCTGAGAAAGAATTCTGTTTTGCGGAAGCCTTGCCACAGCACATTTTTCCGCCCCGCGGACCTTGACGCGGGTCATCCGCCACCGGCTTTCGCCGATGGCGGATGATCCAAGGTTGCCACCTTTTATTCCGCAGCCAAGGCCAGCTGCGGTCTTTCGATGCCTTCGACGTTCTCCGGCTCGTGCGCCTGCTCGTCGGTCTTGGCCTTCTTCGGCGCGCGGCCGAAGAACAGGGCGTAGCCGGCCGGCAGCACCAGGATGGTGAGCACGGTGGCGACGAGGATGCCGCCCATCATGGCGTAGGCCAGCGGCCCCCAGAAAACGCCGCGCGAGATCGGGATCAGCGCCAGGACCGCGGTCAGCGCCGTCAGCATGATCGGCCGGAAGCGGCGCACGGCTGCACCCACGATCGCTTCCGATCGCTCCATGCCGGCGGCGATATCCTGGTCTATCTGATCGACCAGGATGATCGAGTTGCGCATGATGATGCCGAGCAGCGCGATGACGCCGAGGATGGCGACGAAGCCGAACGGCGCGCCGCTGATCAGCAGCGCCGCTGCGGCGCCGATGATGCCGAGCGGTCCCGTGGCCAGCACCAGCATCGACTTGCCGAAATGCTGCAGCTGGACCATCAGCAGCACGACGATGACGGCGAGCATGATCGGCGCCTTGGCTGCGATCGAGGCCTGGCTTTCGGCCGAGTCCTCGGCGCCGCCCTGGATCTCGACGTTGTAGCCGGGTGCGAGACCGGCGCGCAGATCCTTCATGTCGTTGTATATCTTGGTGACGACGTCGTTGGACTGCACGCCGTCCGGTAGCGTGGCGCGCACGCTGATCGTCGGCAGGCGGTCGCGCCGCCATTCGACGCCCTGCTCCATCACCGGCACGACCTTGGCCACTTGCGAGAGCGGCACCGATCCGCCGAAGTCGGTCGGGATATAGACCGAGTCGACCGAAGAGAGCAGGTGACGGGTTGCCTCCGGCTCGCGGGCGACGATCGAGACCGTCTCCTCGCCGTCGCGGAAGTCGTCTAGCGGCGCGCCGGACATGGTGGCCTGCAGCATCTGGCGGATGCGCTGCGAGGTGACCCCGAGGGCGCGGGCACGATCCTGGTCGATCACCAGCTTCATCGCCGGCACCGGTTCCAGCCAGTCGTCATGGATGGCGCCGAGCAGCGGATTGGCCTGGAACCTCGCTTTCACCTCGTCGGCGATACGGCGCACCTCCTTGCGTTCCGGGCCCATGACGCGCATCTGCACCGGCCAGCCGGTCGGCGGACCGAGGAAGAGGCGGTCGACCTTGCCGCGGATCGAGGGGAAGTCCTGCGCCAGGATCTTGCGCATCTTGACGATCAGCCGCTCGCGCGCCGGCTCGTCCTTGGCCATCACCAGGAGTTGGGCGAAGTTCGGGTTACGGAGCTGCTGATCGAGCGGCAGGAAGAAGCGCGGCGCGCCTTCGCCGATATAGGTGGCGATGAAGCGCTTGTCCGGATCGTCCGCCATCTTGCCCTCAAACGACTTGGCCTGGTTTTCGACATCCTTGATCGAGGTGCCTTCCGGCAGCCACAGGTCGACCAGGATTTCCGGGCGCGAGGATTGCGGAAAGAAGTTCTGCGGGATGAACTGGAAGGCCCACAGGCTGGTGGCAAAAGTAACCAGCGTCATCACCAAAACGATGATGCGGTGGCGCACGGCCCAGGTGACCGTCGCGCGCAGCCGGCGATAGAAGCCGGTATCGAAGACATCGTGATGAGTGCCGGCATGCTTGCGCTGCTTGAGGATCATGTAGCCCAGCCACGGCGTGAAATAGACCGCGACGAACCACGACACGACCAGCGCGATGCCGACGACATAGAATAGCGTGCGCACATATTCGCCGGCGGTAGAGGCGGCGAAGCCGACCGGGATGAAGCCGGCCGTGGTGATCAGCGTGCCGGTCAGCATCGGGAAAGCGGTCGAGGTGTAGGCGAAGCTCGCCGCCTCGATCTTGACCAGCCCCTCCTCCAGCTTTCGCTCCATCATCTCGACGACGATCATGGCGTCGTCAACCAAAAGGCCGAGCGCAATGATGAGCGCGCCGAGCGAAATGCGCTGCAGGTCGATGCCGATCTCGTACATGATGGCGAAGGTGGCGGCCAAGACGAGCGGGATGGCGATGGCGATCACCAGGCCCGAGCGCCAACCGATCGACAGCAGCGAGACTGCAAGCACGATGAGCAGCGCCTCGCCGAGCGCCTCCATGAACTCGCTCACCGCGTCCTTGACGACCTGGGGCTGGTCGGAGATCTGATCGACCGACACGCCATAGGGCAGCCCTGCCTCGAAACGCTGATAGGTCGCCTCGACATCCTTGCCGACATCCCTGACGTTAAAACCCTTGGCCATGACGACGCCGAGCTGGACGCTCTGATGGCCGTTGAAGAGGTATTTGTTGTCGTAAGGATCCTGGAGGCCGGAAGAGACCGTGGCGATGTCGCCGAGGCGCGTCACCTGGTTGCCCGAACGCAGCCTGAGCTCGCGGATATCCGCGGCCTTGGTGACATCGCCCTCGACCGAGATGCGCACCGAGCGCAGGCCGGTGTCGACCGAGCCCGCCGGATCGACGGCGTTCTGGCCTTTCACGGCGTTTTGCAGGTCAAGGATGGTCAGGCCGCGCTCGGCCAGCGCCTTGGACGAGACATCGATATAGATCTTCTCAGGCTGGTCGCCGATGATGACGGCCTTCTCGACGCCCGGCGTCGTCAACAGCATGTCGCGCGCCTGGATGGCGAACTTCTTCAGCTCCGGATAAGTGAAGCCGTCACCGCTGATCGAATGCAGCGTGATGAAGGTGTCGCCGAACTCGTCGTTGAAATAGGGGCCGAGCAGCCCCTGGGGCAATTCATTGGAGATGTCGCCGACCTTCTTGCGCACCTGGTAGAAGGCGTCCTTCACTTCCTCGGTGTTGGTGTCGCCCTTGACCTGCAAGGTGATGATGGCACTGCCGGCGCGGGTGTAGGAACGGACGAAATCGAGATGCGGCGTTTCCTGCAGTTTGCGCTCGATCTTGTTGACGACCTGATCCTCCATGTCCTGGATCGAGGCGCCGGGCCAGATCGCCTGCACCACCATGACGCGGAAGGTGAAGTCGGGGTCTTCCTTCTGGCCCATGCGCATCAGGCCGAGCGCGCCGGCAAGGATGATCAGCCCGAACAGGAAGCGCGCGATGCTTGGATGTCCGATCGCCCAACGCGAAAGATTGAAGGGCCGTTTTTCAGTGCTGCTGTCGCTGGTGGTCATGGCACACGTCCAGTCCAATTGATCGGCAAGGCACGCTCGCTTGGCATGCCGCTTCCAGTTCGGTGGGCTTCCGGGCGGCGAGACCCCTCAAGCGGAGAGAGCTCGCAAATCGCGCTCGACGCGGCACTGCTGCGGGGGAGCCAACATGCCGGCATCTCACGATCGGGGCGTTCGCCGCCCGGAACCCATGCTTTCCCCGGCCCGCGGCGCAAGCAGCGAGAGCGGGAAAGGCGTTCGTTACGCCTGACTTCAGATTCTAGTTCGATGCATGTCGTTGTCCCAAAACCGCTTCGCACTTTTGGGCGACAAGCATCAGTGCAGGCTGCTGGTGGTCGCGACGTCGTCCTCCGCCGAGGCGGATTGCTGGGCGTCGCTTGCAAGCTTGACCTTCAGGTTCTCGGTCATGAACTGTGTGCCGGCCGCCACCACGACGTCGCCCTGTTTGAGGCCGTCCGCCACGGCGACACCGTCGGCAGTGAAGTTGGCGACCTTGATCGGGCGCGGATGGACTGTTTCGGAGGCGCGGTCGACCGTCCAGACGATCTGCTTGCCATCCTTCTCGGTCATCGCGGTGAGCGGGATCGACACGAGCTGCGCCTTGCTGCCGACGGTTGCCTCGACATTAGCCGTCATGCCGAGCAGCACGCGCGGATCGTTGGGCAGCGAAACCCGGACAGCGAAGGTACGTGACTGCGGATCGGCGCTGCCGGCGACCTCGCGGACCCTGCCGTCAAGCGTCAGCCCTTCGTCCGACCAGAAGCTTGCCTTGACTTCCTTGCCGGGCTTGAACCCTGCAATATCCATCTCCGGCACGGCGATCGAAACTTCCTTCTCGCCGTCCACCGCGACCGTCATGAACGGCGTGCCGGCGCCGACCACCTGGCCGACATCGGCGGAGATAGCGGTGACGATGCCATTCTTGCTGGCTTTCAGATCGGCGTATTGAACCTGGTTCTGCGCTTGGGCCAGCGTCGAGTGGGCGGCATCGCGCGTCGCCACGGCCTGGTCGTAGGCCAGCCGCGCCTGATCGAGCTGCGACTTCGGCGCGAAGTTCTTGGCATAGAGCTGCTCGGCGCGCTTCCTGGCGAGATCGACGGTCTCGACCTGGCGTTCGGCGGCGTCCAGGCTGGCCTGCGCGCTCTTCACCGACAGCTCGTAGTCGGACGGATCGACGCGGGCGAGCACGTCGCCTTCATTCACATGCTGGCCGATATCGACCAGACGCTCGGTGACCTTGCCGGCGATGCGAAAGCCGAGATTCATCTCGGTGCGGGCGCGCACCGAACCGGAATAGTCGAGCTGGCGAGTGGTCCGCGCCTCGCCGATCTCGACCACCTTCACCGGCCGGACGACTTCCTGAACGACCTCGGCCTTTTCCTGGCTGCAGCCGGCAAGGGCAAGCGCGGCGACGACGACGCCGATGGCGGGAAGGCCGGCGGCCGGCAGCCTGCGGAGGATGGAACTGGACAAAGACACTTTAGCACTCCCGAACTGGAGATGATCTGCCGACCGCACGCGGCGGACGGCTTCTATTTCAAGGCTCTGATGGCGTAGTCGATAAGTTCGTCGGGCATTGCCCGGTTGGTCTTGGCAAGGCACTGCGCCACCATCTGCGGGTGGCACAGAATGACGGTGGCGGCGCCGAAGCAGCGCGCGGCGGTTTCAGGATCCTGCTGCCTGAACTCGCCTGCCTCGATGCCCTCGCGGATCACCTCGGCGAACAGGTCGTGGATACTGTTGACATGCTTGTCGATGACGGACCAGTCGCGCTCCAGCGCGACGATAACCATCTCATGCACCTTCTGCTCGTCCAGCATGGTCTCGAGCGTCATCTTGTACTGGGCATGGATGTAGCGGCGCAGCCGCTCCTCGGCGCTGATCGGGAGATGCATGATCTCGTAGGCCATGTTGTAGCTGGCGCCGAGCATGCGGCCGCACACGGCCTGGTGGATTTCGACCTTGGAGGCAAAGAAGCGGTAGATGTTGGCGGGCGACATGCCGAGCTCGCGAGCGATGTCGGCAACATTGGTCTTACCGTAGCCATAGTGGCGGAACAGGCGCTCGGCGCAGTCGAGAATGCGGGTCACATTCTCCTGTCTGGCGGGGTCTGCCACGATGTTGGCGGCTTCTGACATAGCGCTTTCGTTTTGATGAGTGACGAATTTCAATTTTCATCAGTCGTAAAACGAAAGCGGCGAGGAGTCAACGCGAAATCGACGTACGCGTATAATTTGGTGACAGATGGTGACAGTTGCGAGATCGGTGGCTGGCGACTCCGACAATTTTCGCCGGCACCTGTGAGGTCGTCATCCTAGGGTGGAGCAGTCGCGAAGCGACGTCGCGGAAACCCTAGGATCCATTCCGTGACCATGCGGCCGTGCTCCAACGGGTCGAGAATAGCCGCTAGCGATTGTTGGGCGGATATCAGCGTAACTTCTTGATCCGGCTTCGTTCTTCGACTGATGTCACGGAATGGATCCTCGGGTCTGCGCGCGTCGCTACGCTCCTTGCTTCGCCCGTGGATGACGACCGCGCAGGGGCCAAATGCTAGTTGCCAACGCTGGGGCTGCGCTCACATCCCCTTCGCCATCTCCCGTAGCCGGAACTTCTGGATCTTCCCCGTCGAGGTCTTCGGGATTTCGGCAAACACCACCGCCTTCGGCACCTTGAAACGCGCCAGCAGCCCTCGGCAGTGCTCGATGATCTCGGCCTCGGTCGCGCTCTTGCCGGGCTTCAGCTCGACATAGGCGACCGGGACCTCGCCCCATTTGTCATCGGCGCGGGCAACCACACCGCACGAGGCAACCGACGGATGCCTGTAGAGAGCGTCCTCGACCTCGATGGACGAAATGTTCTCGCCGCCCGAGATGATGATGTCCTTCGAGCGATCCTTGAGCTGGATGTAACCGTCGGGATGCATGACGCCGAGATCGCCGGAATGGAACCAGCCGCCGGCGAAGGCCTCGTCGGTGGCCTTGCGGTTCTTCAGATAGCCCTTCATGACGATGTTGCCGCGGAACATGACCTCGCCGATGGTCTCGCCGTCGGCCGGCGTCTCCATCATCGTCCCGGGATCCATCACCGCAAGACCTTCGAGCGCTGCATAGCGCACGCCCTGGCGCGCCTTCTTCTGCGTCCTCGGTCCCTTCTCCAGCGCGTCCCACTCATTGTGCCATTCGTTGACGACGGCCGGGCCGTAGGTTTCGGTCAGGCCATAGAGATGGGTGACGGCAAACCCGGCATCGGCCATGCCGGACAGCACGGCCTCCGGCGGGGGCGCTGCGGCGGTGTTGAAGGTGACGGTCTGCGCGAACTGCCGCTTGTCCTCATCCTTCGCGTTGATCAGCACCGACATGACGATCGGGGCGCCGCACAGATGGGTGACGCCGTGGTCGGCGATGGCGTCGTATATCGGCTTCGCCCGCACCCAGCGCAGGCAGACATGGGTGCCGGCCTGCACGGCCAAGGTCCAGGGGAAGCACCAGCCGTTGCAATGGAACATCGGCAGCGTCCAGAGATAAACCGCGTGCTTGGCCATGCCGGCATGGATGGTGTTGGTGTAGGCCATCAGCGCCGCGCCGCGATGGTGATAGACGACGCCCTTCGGATTGCCCGTGGTGCCGGAGGTGTAGTTGAGCGAGATGGCGTCCCACTCGTCATCGGGCATCGACCAGACAAAGGTCTCGTCGCCGGCGGCGACGAACTCCTCGTAGTCAGCTGAGCCGATCCGTTCGCCCTTCGGATAGGGTGCGTCGGCGGCATAGTCCCGATCGTCATAGTCGATGACCAATGGCTTCACCTTGGCCAAGGCCAGCGCGTCCTTGACGACGCCCGAGAACTCGCGGTCGACGATCAGCACCTTGCTGTCGGCATGGTCGAGCTGGAACGCGATGACGGCGGCGTCGAGGCGGGTGTTCAGCGAATGCAGCACCGCCTTCACCATCGGCACGCCGAAATGGGCTTCCAGCATCGGCGGCGTGTTGGACAACATCACCGTCACCGTATCGCCCTTGCCGACGCCGTGCTTCGCGAGCGCCGAGGCAAGCTTCAGCGACCGGCGCCAGAAATCGCGATAGGTGATGCGCTGGTTGCCATGAATGATGGCGATGTGGTCGGGATAGGTCTTGGCCGCGCGCTCAAGATAGGTGAGCGGCGTCAGCGGCTGGTGGTTGGCAGCGTTCCTGTCGAGATCCTGTTCGTAAGGATTGGCCATCCCGTTCTCCCCGATGTTCTTTTCGAGCTTTCTAACCTTAGGCCCGCCGTCACGCTATCCCCCTTCCGCGGCTGAAAATGCTATGCTGCGCCGGCTTGGTGGAACGGCGATCCGGATTGGGCCGCGCCGCGAGACGATCGCAGCTCGCGCAGGCAAATTTGACTTTTGTCGAGAGCCGTGACTAATGTCAGCCGAGGAGGCGGCATGGCTATCAGACCGGCAGAACAGCTCATCCACAAGGCCGCCTGGCTTTACTATGCGCATGGCCTGCGTCAGGACGAAGTGGCGAGCCAGCTCAACATTTCTCGCGCCTCGGTCGCCATGTATCTGCGCAAGGCGCGCGAGACCGGCATCGTCAACATCTCGACCTCGACCCAGCTCTTCACCGACGACGTCATGGCGCGACGGCTGGAAGATGCGTTCGATCTCGACGCCGTCTGGATCGCGCCGGAAAATGCCTACCTCGCCGATCCCTCGACCGATATCGCCGTGCTGGCGGCGAGCGTCTTTCTCGAGCTGGTGAAGAAAGGCGACCGCATCGGCGTCGCCTGGGGCCGCACCGTCTACACTATCGCCGACATCATGTCCTATGCCGACCTGCAGGACGTCACCGTGGTGCAGCTCTGCGGCAATCTCGGCGCGCCCTATTCCTACCGGCCCGACCAGTGCACGATGGAGATCGCGCGACGGCTGAATGCCAAGGGCCTCAACTTCTACGCGCCGCTGGTTCTGTCGACGGAAGGCCTGGCGCAAGGTTTGCGTGCCGAGCCGGTGATCCGCGACCAGTTGGCCGGCATCGCCGATTGCGATCTGGCGCTCTATTCCGTCGGCGCGGTCGACGCCGACAGCCATCTGGTGAAATGCGGCGCGCTGTCGGCGGCCGAGATGGAAACGTTGCGGCGCCAGGGTGCGGCCGGCGTCATCGCCGGACAGATCATCGACGCCGGCGGCGAAGTGCTCGACTGCAGCTACAATAGGCGCGTCATCTCCGCCGAGCTCGCCTCGCTGCGCGCCATCGAGAAGCGGCTGATGGTGGTGCAGGAAGACACCAAGTTCGAGCCGTTGCTTGCGGCCATCGCCGGCGGGCTGTGCACGCATCTGGTGGTCGGCGCGCATATGGCCGAGCGCCTGCTTCAGCACGCCGGCGCGGCAACGAAAAAGGCCTCGTAGAAAACCACCCTCGCCGCTTCTGTCATCACGACGTCGCGGCCTTCTGTTCATGAGCAAGAAAAGACGGAATCGGACGGATCGACATGCAGAACCTTTGGAATGACGCCGACGCGGAAAAGATGGTTGCCGACTATGCCAGGAAGGGCGTCGGCCGCGACCTTGCGCTGCGCGTCTACACGACCCGCCTGCTCGGCGGCGAGCCGCGCCTGGTGCTGCATGGCGGCGGCAACACCTCCTGCAAGACCAAAGCCACCGATCTCGTCGGCGACGAATGGGACGTGCTCTGCGTCAAGGGCAGCGGCTGGGACATGGCGGTCATCGAGCCGCAAGGCCTGCCGGCGGTGAAAATGGGCGCGCTGCTCAAGGCGCGCTCTTTGGACAAGCTCTCCGACGAGGACATGGTGGCGCTGCAGCGCTCCAACCTCATCGATCCGTCCTCGCCCAACCCGTCGGTCGAAACGCTGCTTCATGCCTTCCTGCCGCACAAGTTCGTCGACCACACGCATTCGACAGCGATCCTCGCCATCGTAGACCAGGCAGACAGCAAGGCACTTGTGAAAAAGGTGTTCGGCGACAAGATGGGTTACGTGCCCTACATCAAACCTGGCTTCGACCTCGCCAAGGCTGCGGCGGAAATCTTCGACGCCGACCGAAAAGTCGAGGGCCTGATCCTCGACAAGCATGGCATCTTCACCTTCGGCGACGATGCCAAACAGGCCTACGACCGCATGATCCACTATGTGACCATGGCCGAGGATTATGTGGCCAAGAACGGCAAGCCGCAGACGGCCAAGGCAGCATTGCCGGCAAAGCTCGCCAAGCCCAGCGACATCGCGCCGACGCTGCGCGGCGCCGTTGCCGTAGCGCGCGGCGAAGGCCGCTTCGACCGCATGATCAGCGACTTCCGCACCTCGGACGCGATCGTCGACTTCATCAATTCCGCCAAGATCGCCGAGCTGGCCGGGCGCGGCGTTTCGACGCCGGACCTGTCGATCCGCATCAAGACCGGACCGATGGCGGTACCGGCGCCCGACATGGACAAGCTCGGCGACTACAAGGCCGCCGTCCGCAGCCATGTCGATGCCTTCGTCAAGGACTACACCGCCTATTTCGAGACCAATGACGCGCTGGACGATGTCAAGCGTACCATGCTCGACCCGATGCCGCGCCTGACACTGGTGCCGGGGCTGGGCATGTTCGGCCATGGCCGCACGCTGAAGGAGGCCAAAATCGCGTCTGATGTCGGCGAGATGTGGATCGAGGCGGTGCGCGGCGCGGAAGCGATCGGCAATTTCCATCCGCTCTCCAAGGCCGACCTCTTCCCGCTCGAATACTGGTCGCTCGAGCAGGCCAAGCTCGCTTCGAACAAGCCGAAGCCGCTGACCGGCCAGGTGGTGCTGATCACCGGCGGCGCCGGCGCCATCGGCGCCGCGACGGCAAAACTGTTCGCGGCCAACGGCGCGCATGCCGTGATCGTCGATCTCGACCCAGCCAAGGCAGCGGAAGCGGCGAAGGCGGCCGGCAACAACTCGATCGGCGTCGGCGCCGATATCACCAAGCCGGCCGAGATGCGCGCCGCCTTCGACAAGGCGGTCGCCATCTATGGTGGCGTCGACATCCTGGTCTCGAATGCGGGTGCAGCCTGGGAAGGCCGCATCGGCGAATTGGACGACGCGACGCTGCGCAAAAGCTTCGAGCTCAATTTCTTCGCCCACCAGTCGGCGGCGCAGAATGCGGTACGCATCATGCTGGAACAGGGTACGGGCGGCGTGCTCCTCTTCAACACCTCCAAGCAAGCGATCAATCCCGGCCCGAAATTCGGCGCCTACGGCATCCCGAAAGCCGCGACATTGTTCCTGTCGCGGCAGTATGCGCTTGACTACGGCGCCTATGGCATCCGCTCCAATGCGGTCAATGCCGACCGCATCCGCTCGGGTCTCTTGACCGACGCGATGATCGCCAGCCGTTCCGGCGCGCGCGGCGTCTCGGAGAAAGAGTACATGTCCGGCAATCTGCTGGGACAGGAAGTGACGGCCGACGACGTCGCGCAGGCCTTCCTGCACCAGGCGCTGGCCGAGCGCACCACGGCGAATGTGACAACGGTGGACGGCGGCAACATCGCGGCTGCGCTACGCTGAGGATGTAAAGGCGGTTCATCGTTTTCGCGAAACGACGAGCCGCTCCATGTCCCCTTGTCTTGACGCAGTTTGAACCGAAGGCCTTTGACGCTTCTGCTGAAGAACTGCTCGAACCCGTCAAAATCCACACCAATCCTTCGCGTATTGGTCAGCCAGTTTAAGGGCGCCTCGTGTTCGCATGCGGGGCTCCAACCCTGATCATTGGTGGAACTCCAGATGGCGGCGAAAAGACTTCGTATTGGCGTGCTCTTTGGCGGGCGCTCCGCCGAGCATGAAGTGTCGCTGCTTTCAGCAACCAACGTCATGGCTGCCTTAAACCCGGCGAAATACGATGCCGTGCCGATCTTCGTCACCCGCGAAGGGCAATGGCTGCTGAGCCGCTTCGAGGGCGGCGCGCTGGCGACGCCGTCGGCCGGCACGCAGCTCTGCCTGGTGCCGGGCGGCCATGGACGGGTGCTGGCGATCCCTGCCGGCGGTGTGCCCCACGACCTGCCTCCCATCGATATCCTGTTTCCGGTCCTGCACGGCCTGCATGGCGAGGACGGCGCGGTGCAGGGCGTGGCCGAGGTGGCACGCGTGCCGCTCGCCGGCTGCGGCATCCTCGGCTCCGCCACGGCGCTCGACAAGGACATCGCCAAGCGGCTGCTGAAAGCGGCCGGACTGCCTGTGGCGCGCTCGGTGACGATCAATGAAGGTGCCGCGCCTCCGCTCGCCGAACTGGAAGACCAGCTCGGCCTGCCGCTGTTCATCAAGCCGGCGCGGCAGGGCTCGTCGGTCGGCGTCGCGAAGGTCAATGCCAGCCAGGAATTCGACCACGCGCTGACGGAA
This sequence comes from Mesorhizobium sp. CA5, assembly GCF_020165105.1. NCBI lineage: Bacteria > Pseudomonadati > Pseudomonadota > Alphaproteobacteria > Hyphomicrobiales > Phyllobacteriaceae > Mesorhizobium > Mesorhizobium sp. CA5. Next base: position 152,656 of record NZ_JAIUHJ010000006.1, read on the forward strand.
GCATTCCGGCACGACCGCAAGCTGCTGGCAGAGGAATTCGTCCGTGGCCGAGAGATCGAATACAGCGTGCTGGAGAGCCCCGCGGGCGAACTCTTCGTTTCGCGGCCGGGCGAGATCGTGCCCGCGGAGAGCCACGGTTTCTACAACTACAACGCCAAATATATCGACGAGAATGGCGCGGCACTGATCGTGCCAGCCGAGCTGCCGCAGAAGGTCGAGGATGCCATGCGCGACGCGGCTGCAAGGGCGTTCAGGGCGCTCGGCTGCGACGGCATGGCCCGCGTCGACTTCTTCTTGATGCCGGACATGAACTTCCTGATCAACGAACTCAACACCATTCCCGGCTTCACCAACATCAGCATGTACGCCAAGGCCATGGCGGCGAGCGGCGTCAGCTATCCGGAGGTCATCGACCGTCTGGTGGCGCATGGGCTGGCGCGCGCTGGCCGGTGAAAAAGACCTGAGGATACGAAATCCCGGCAGCGGCCAGTTGGCCATGTCGCCACATCACTCCGGCAGGCCGGCCTTGCGGAAGCCGTCGACGAAATGCTCAAGCATCGCGTCGTCGCGGAACGGCTCCGTCTCGACCCAGCGCTGCGTGGAGAAATGCGGATTGCCGACGAGGAACAGCGCGACCTCGGTGCGCGCCTCGTCGAGACGGCCGAGCTGCGCCAGGCTTGCCGCCAGAAAGCGGCGCGAACTCGTGCGGTAGGTCTCGTCGCGACGCAGCGTCTCGACGGCGGCCTCATAGTCACGGGCCGCATATTGCGCCTGGCCGAGCGTCAGATAATACCAGCTCGGCGGAAACGGGTTCAGCCGGAACGCCTTGCGGATGTGCGCCAGGCCCTCGTCTATCCGCCCGCCCAGCACGTCGATATCGGACAATGTCGCCCAGATATCGGCCTCGTTCGGATCGAGCTCGATCGCCTTGGCGAATTCCGCCTCGGACCGTTCGAAATCGCGTTCATAGGCAAGAAGGTTCGCCAAGACCCAGCGGCAACCGGCATCGTTGGGATCGATCGCCACCGCCTTGCGCGCCAGTTCCAGGGCCGTGCTGCGGGCGGGCTCGAACGGCTCGCCCCAATGCACCCAGCCCATCCAATGGTTCATGGCGAGCCAGCGATAGGCTTCGGCGTAGTCCGGATCGAGCGAGACCGCGCGCGTCAGCATCAGATGCGCTTCGCGCGCCATTTGCGGCGACTCGTCGAACAGTTTTCGCGCCCGCACGACGAGATCATAGGCTTCGAGGCTCTTCGGCCGGTTGCGCTCCGGCAATGCACGCAGCCGCCCGAGCAGCGCCTCGACGATCTTGGCCGTCGCCTCGTCCTGGACGGCGAAAATGTCCTCAAGGCTGCGATCGAAACGCTCCGCCCAGAGATGCTCGCCGCTCAGCGCATCGATCAGCTGGGCATTGATGCGCACCCGCCCCACGGCGCGTCTGGCGCTGCCTTCCACCAGGTATCGCACGCCGAGCTCCCCGGCGATGGCGCGCACATCCATGGCCTTGCCCTTGTAGGCAAAGACCGAGTTGCGCGCGATGACAAAGAGGCCCGGTATCCGGGAGAGATCGGTGATCAGGTCTTCGGTCAGGCCGTCGGCGAAAGAGTCCTGCTCGGGATCGCTGCTCAGATTGACGAAGGGCAGCACGGCAATCGACGGCTTGTCGGGCAGCGGCAAGGGTTTGCGTGGGGCATCGGGCCGTTCGACGGTGCCGGTGAAGCGGTAGCCGACGCGCGGCACGGTGGCGATCCATTCACCGCCACCGGTCGCCGGACCAAGCAGCTTCCTGAGCTGCGCGATCTGGACGGTGAGATTGCCTTCCTCGACTGCCATGCCAGGCCAGGCCGCATCCATCAGCTCGGCCTTGGCCAGGATTTCGCCCGGACGCGCGACGAGCGCCTCCAGCAGCTTCAGCCCGCGATGGCTGGCGGCGACGGGAACATCGCCCCGGAGCAGCGTTCCCGCGCCCGGATCAAGCACGAACGGTCCGAAAGCAAAGCGCGATCCCTGCATGCGGCGATCTATAGAGCAATTCCAGGAAAAGTGTGAAGCGGTTTTCCGTCCGGAATTGCGTAAAAACAAAGGGATAGAGCGGTTCGCCGTTTTCGTGAAACGGTGAACCGCTCTAGCCGATTTGGAAGTTTTGAGAACTATTTGGGGCGGCTTAATTACGCCGTCGGCCGGCTGCGGCACACTGCAATCTCAATCAGGTCGAGGGTTTTCAAAACCCCTCATTCGATGGAGGTTGCCATGAACGATAGCTTCACGCCCTCTATGTGTCTGGCGGCGGCACCGGCAATGCACTCAAGGCGCGGGCGTTTCAGCCTGGCGGCCTTGCGCAGCCTTATCGCCGAGCGGCGCAAGCAGGCCTATTTCCGCTTCGAGCTCAAGCGCATGGCGACGGACAATCCGCATCTGATCGACGACATCGGGCTGACGAGAAAAGAGGTCGAGGCGGAGATCGCCAAGCTGCCCTTCTGGCAGCGATAGACCGCCTTGGGCGGGCTGAAAGGGCAGAGAGCGGCCCGTTGGACCGCCCTCTTCATTTGCGACCGTCCGAACCTTACTTGGCGTTCGGGTTCGGCATCCAGGCCGGCATCGCAACATCGGCATGGGCGAACTGCGGCAGCTTGGCCGACAGGTCTTCCATGTTCTTGATGTCCTTGTCGATCAGCTCCTTCTGGGTGATCAGCGTCGGCGGCACGATGACGTTGTGGCCGGGATCTTCACCTGCGAGCAGCTGCGCCAGCGCGCGCACCGAGACCTGGCCGACGACGGCCGGGTTGGTGGCGGCGGTCGCCGCCCAGGCGCTGTCCGGCTCGCGCATGGCGGCGATGTCCGAGGTCGAGATGTCGGCCGAATAGATCTTGATGGCCTTGTTCAGCCCCGCCTCGTCGACGGCGATCTTCACGCCCTTGGCGAACTCGTCATAGGGCGCGAACATCACCTTGATATCGGGATGCGCCTGCAGCACCGAGCGCGCCTGATTGGCGACGGAGTTGGCGATCGGATTGTCGAGCGTGCCGAATTGCGCGACCTCGCTGATGCCCGAATATTTCTTCTTCACCTCCACCCAGGTCTCGTTGCGGCGGTCGAGCGGAGCGATGCCGGCAACATAGACATAGCCGGCCTTCCAGCTCTCGCCATTGTCCTTGACCGCCTGCTCGAGCGCCAGCTTTGCGAGGTCTTTGTCCGACTGCTCGATCTGCGGGATCTTCGGGTTCTCGACATTGACGTCGAAGGCGACGACCTTGATGCCGGCATCGACCGCGCGCTGGGCGGCGTCCTTCATCGATTCCGTCAGGCCGTGCTGGATGATGATGCCCTGCACGCCAAGCGCGATCGCCTGGTCGACCATGTCGGCCTGGAGCGCTGCGTCCTGGCGGCTGTCCAGCACGCGCAGGTCGACGCCGAGCGCCTTGGCCTGCGCCTCGACGCCGGAGAGATAGGCCTGGAAGAAGTCGCCTGTCGACAGATAGCGCACCAGCGCGATCTTGACGCCGGGCTTGTCGAACGGCGCCGGACGGTCCGCGGCAAGCGCCGTTCCCTGCATCAGCAGCGCCGCGCTGGCGAGGCCGAGTGCCGCCTTCCCCAAAAGTCTTCTTGTGATGTTCACTTCGTTTTCCTCCATTTGTTATGCCCCGGTCGAAACTATCTCTTGCCCCTGCCGGAAAGGGCGAAGGTGAAGACAAGGGCGACGACAAGCACCGCGCCCTTGACGAAATCCTGCGTGTAGTAAGGCGCGTTCATCATCGTCAGGCCTTGCAGCAGAACGCCGACGAACACCGCACCGACGGCCGTGCCGAAGGCGTTGGGCTTGGCGGCGCCGAGCACCGCGTAGCCGATAAGCGCGGCGGCGACAGCGTCGAGCAACAGATTATTACCCGAGGCGATGTCGCCGCGTCCAAGCCGGGCGGCGAGCAAAATCCCGCCGATCGAGGCAAAAACTCCCGATATGACATAAGCCCAGATTTTGTATGCCTTGACAGGCGCGCCGGCGAGTTCGGCCGCCCTCTCATTGCTGCCGACGGCATACATCATGCGGCCGAAGCGGGTGTATTCGAGGAAGAACCAGATAAGCAGCGCGAGCACGACGAGCACGACGACCGAGACCGGGATCAGGTTCGGGATGAAGAAGTCGATGCGGTGGCGGCCGAGCGCCAGGAACGCCTCGGAGAACCTGCCGTTGGCGACCGACCCGTCGGGCATGGTCATGCCGGTGGCGATCGAGCGGCCCTCCGTCGGGATGCGCTGCAGGCCGAGCAGCAGGAACATCATGCCGAGCGTGGCCAGAAGATCGGGCACGCGCATATAGACGATCAGCCAGCCATTGATCAGGCCGACGATGACGCCGATGACAAGGCAAGTGATGACGGCGACGATCGCGTTCTGCTCCAGCACGACCATGGCGTAGGAGGCCGCCATCATGGCGCTGGTGGCGACCGAGCCGATCGAGAGATCAAAGCCGCCGACGACGAGCGTCGCCGTGACACCGAGCGCCAGAACGCCGGTGATGGCCACCGACTGGAAGATGAAGACGGCGCTTTGCGGCGAAGCGAAGCCGTCGGCGGCGACCGCGAAATAGGCGATCAGCCCGACCAGCAGGACGATGAAGCCGTAGCGGATGGCGTAATCGCGCAATGTCATCGAACGCTCCCGCGCCGTTGCCTTGCCCGCCAAACTGGAACTCATGCCTGCACTCCCGAGTCTCGTCATCCTGCGATCTCACGCTGCGCTGGTGAGCGGTCCGCCGGCCACTTCCGCCAGCAGCCGGTCGAGATCGATGTCATCGTTGCGGTGCTCGCCGACGATCGTGTGTTCCGACATCACCAGGATGCGGTCGGCGGTCTCCAGCGCCTCGTCGAGCTCGGTAACGAAGATCAGCGTCGCGCGGCCGTCGGCGCTTGCCCTCAGCTTGGCGGCGATGTCGCGACGCGCCGAAATGTCGACACCCTGGAAAGGCTCATCGAGGATGAAGAGGCGCGAGGCCTGCGACATCCAGCGCGCCACCATCACCTTTTGCTGGTTGCCGCCGGAGAGCGCCGACAGCTCGTCCTTCTCCGAGCGGCAGACGATACCTAGCTCGTCGATCTGGCGGCGGGCGGCGATGCGCTCGGCGCGCTTCTTCATGACGCCGAGGTCCGACATGCGTTTGAGGAACGGCAGGCTGATGTTGCGTTCGATGTTGAAGCCGCCGACGATGCCGCTCGCGGCGCGGTCCTTGGCGACCAGGAAGACGCCGGCGGCGATCGCCTCGCGCGCCGAGCCCGGCGCGTAGGGCTTGCCGTCCATATGCATGGTGCCGGCGAGCGGCCTGCGCACGCCGAACAGCGTTTCCGCCAAAGCCGTCTTGCCGACGCCGACCAGGCCGGTGATCGCCACCACCTCCCCGGCGCCGAGCGTCATCGAGATCGGCCGCGAACCTTGCGCCAGCCGCAGGCCTTCGGCGGTGAAGACGGCTCGGGCCGAGCTTCTTGCAACCACCTTGTCGAGATGGATCTTGCGGCCGAGCATGGCGTTGACCGCGCCCTCATAGTCGAGCGGCTTCCGGTCGAAGACGCCGGAGACGATGCCGTCGCGCATCGACACGATGCGGTCGGCGAGACGCCTGATGTCGGACATGCGGTGCGAGATATAGAGGATGGCGACACCTTGCCCGCGCAGCCGGTCGATCAGCGAGAACAGCCGGTCGGCCTCGGCGCTCGACAGCGAGGAGGTCGGCTCGTCCAGGATCAGCACCTTGGGCCGATGCGCCATGGCGCGGGCGATGGCCACCATCTGCCGATCCGCCAACGACAAGTCGCTGACGCGCGCCTTGAGGTCGATGGCAAGTCCCATGCGGTCGGCGACGGCTCTCGCCTCGGCGCGGACATTGGCAGGCTTGAAAAGCAACGACGCGCCTTTGCCGCTTAGCCGGTCGAGCGTCAGATTGGTGGCGACGTCGAGGTCGGCGACGACGCCGTCATTGATGTTCTGGTGCACGGTGACGACACCGGCGCGGATGGCTTCGGCGGGTGTCTGCGGGTCGAAGGCCTTGCCGGCAAGCCGCATCGAGCCTGCGCCGTGTTCGTAGACGCCGCTGACGATCTTGACCAGCGTGGATTTGCCGGCGCCGTTGGCGCCCATGAGCACGGTCACCTCGCCCGCAAAGAGGTCGAGCGAGATGCCGCCAAGCACCTCGTTCTGGCCGAAGGATTTCCTCAGGCCCTCCACATGGAACACGGCATCTGCGCCCATCCATTCCTCCCGGATCGTGACGCTATGGGCTCATTCGGCAATTGTCAACACGATTGACATTTGCCAGAGCGCTTCCTAGCTTGGCCCCGCCGCTGTGGCTCCGCTATCGTCGGAAACCACGCGCAGGAGGGAGAGCATGACCGGGAACTTCGAAGCATTGTCGGCGGAAACGCTGCCGAAGCGCCTTGGCGAGACCGCGGCGCTGACCGAGCGCATCGGCAAGGACACTAGCCGCTGGAAGGTACAGGAGGTCGGCGACGGCAATCTCAACCTCGTCTTCATCGTCGAAGGCGACAAGGGTGCCGCGGTGGTCAAGCAGGCGCTGCCCTATGTGCGGCTGGTCGGCGACAGCTGGCCGTTGCCGCTCAAACGCTCCTTCTTCGAATATCATGCGCTGACCAGGCAGGAGCGCCGTGCGCCCGGCTCGGTACCGGCGATCTACCATTTCGACGAGACCCAGGCGCTGATCGTCATGGAGTATCTGGCGCCGCCGCACATCATCCTCAGGCGGGCGCTGATCGACGGCCGCGAACTGCCGAACATCGCACGCGACATCGGCCTGTTCATGGCGCGCACACTGTTCCGCGGCTCCGACCTGTCGATGGTGACGAAAGAGCGCAAGGCCGATCTTGCGCTGTTCGCCGACAATGTCGAGCTGTGCGACATCACCGAGAACCTGGTGTTCTCCGATCCCTATTTCGACGCCAAGATGAACCGGCATACCTCACCCCAGCTCGACGGCCTGGTCGCCGAGCTGCGCGCCGACCGCGACCTCAAGGTCGAGGCGCAGCGGCTGAAGCATCTGTTCGCCGCCAATGCCGAGACGCTGCTGCATGGCGACCTGCATTCCGGCTCGATCATGGTGACCGACAGCGAGACCCGGATGATCGATCCGGAATTCGCCTTCTACGGCCCGATCGCCTTCGATGTCGGCATGCTGCTTGCCAATTTCTGGATGGCCTTCTTCTCGCAGCGCGGCCACGAGGAAAAAGGTAGCCGCGACTCCATGCGCGCCTATCTGCTCGGCGTCACGGCCGAGACCTGGGCGACCTTCCGCGCCGAGTTCTCGCATCTGTGGCGGACCGAGCGCACCGGTATCCTCTACCAGAGGAGCCTGTTCGAGGATCAGGGCGATCTGCTCGGCTCCGAGCAGGCGCTCGACCACATGCTGCACTCCATCTGGACTGACCTGCTCGGCTTTGCCGGCATCGAGGTGCACCGGCGCATCCTGGGTCTCGCCCACAATGCCGATTTCGAGACCATTGCCGATCAAGACCTGCGCGCCAGATGTGAAGCCAAGGCTTTGCGCTTCGGCCGCCATATCGCCGTCAACCGGCGCCAGATCCACAGCATCGACGAGGTCAACAAGCTGGCCGCGCTGATCGAACAGGAGAAGAGCCTTTGAACGTCGGCGAACGCCACTATCGCACCATCTGGCTCAGTGACGACAAGTGCTCGGTCGAGATCATCGACCAGCGCTGGCTGCCGCATGAATTCCGCATCGAGAAGATCGGAAGCGTCACCGGCATCGCCACCGCGATCCGCGACATGTGGGTGCGCGGCGCGCCGCTGATCGGCGTCACCGCGGCCTATGGCGTCGCCATCCAAATGATGGACGACCCATCGGACGAAGCGCTCGACGCGGTGTGGGAGACGCTGCATAGGACACGGCCGACGGCGATCAATCTGCGCTGGGCGTTGGACGAGATGCGCCGGCACCTCAAGCCGCTCGCGCCTGCAGAGCGTGCCGAAGCGGCCTACAGACGGGCCGCCGAGATCGCCGATGAGGATGTCGGGCTGAACCGCGCCATCGGCGAGAACGGGCTTGCGATCATCAGACAGATCGCGGCGAAGAAGAAGCCGGGCGAGAGCGTCAACATCCTCACCCATTGCAATGCCGGCTGGCTGGCGACGGTCGACTACGGCACCGCCACCGCGCCGATTTACCTCGCGACGGAAGCCGGCATTCCGGTGCATGTCTATGTCGACGAGACCAGGCCCCGCAACCAGGGCGCCCAGCTGACCGCCTGGGAGATGGCTGGGCACGGCGTGCCGCACACGCTGATCGTCGACAATGCGGGAGGCCACCTGATGCAGCGCGGCGACATCGACATGGTGATCGTCGGCACCGACCGCACCACGGCCAATGGCGACGTCTGCAACAAGATCGGCACCTATCTCAAGGCACTCGCGGCCGCCGACAACGACGTGCCCTTCTATGTCGCGCTGCCCTCGCCCACCATCGACTGGACAGTGGCCGACGGGCTCGCCGAAATCCCGATCGAGCAGCGCTCGGGCGACGAGGTATCGCTGGTCTGGGGAAAGACGGCCGACGGAAAGGTCGCGCAGGTGCGTGTCTCACCGGATGCGACACCGGCGGCGAACCCAGCCTTCGACGTGACGCCGGCGCGGCTGGTGACAGGGCTCATTACAGAGCGCGGCGTGGCGAAGGCCTCGCGCGAGGGGCTGAAAGCGATGTTCCCGGAGCGTGGGTGACTAGCTGATCTTTTCCCTCGTGGGCAGATGTCCGGCAGGACAGGTGGGGGCACTGTCCGCCGACGTATCTATGCTTGGGTTCCTCGCCCCGCCAAAGGCGGGGAGAGGTGGCCGCGAAGCGGACGGAGAGGGGCCTTCGTAGGGCGCTCCCCTCTCCGTCTCGGCTTCGCCGAGCCACCTCTCCCCACATTCGTGGGGCGAGGAACCTTGATCCTGTCCCGCCGCGATCTTTCGCGCCCCCTCTGCCCTGCCGGGCATCTCCGCCTCGAGGGGGGAGATTAGCTAGTCGCCAATTGACAGCGCCACCCTGCTCTCTCATAAAACCTGCGTTAATGTTCTCAGGGCGGGGTGAAAGTCCCCACCGGCGGTAAGGGTTTCGACCCAAGCCCGCGAGCGCTTTCCGCGTAAACGGAAAGGTCAGCAGATCCGGTGCGATTCCGGAGCCGACGGTTACAGTCCGGATGGAAGAGAACGTACGCAAGACGGCTCGCTGGCGCGGGCCGGGTTTTTGCGTCGTGCGTCCTGATTCTGGTTCGAAACGGAAGGAAGGACCCATGAATCAGCATTTCCTTAAAGACCATACTGTCCGTCATGTCGCCGTCATCCGGGCGCGCTGGCATGCCGATATCGTCGACCAATGCGTGACGGCGTTCGAGACGGAGCTTGCCGCCCTCGGCGGCTTTGCCGTCGAGGTCTTCGACGTGCCGGGCGCTTACGAGATTCCGCTGCACGCCAAGACGCTTGCCGAGACCGGCCGTTACGCCGCGATCCTCGGCACCGCCTTCGTCGTCAATGGCGGCATCTACCGGCACGACTTCGTGGCGAGCGCCGTCATCGACGGCATGATGAATGTGCAGCTCGCGACCGGCGTGCCCGTGCTGTCGGCCGTCCTGACGCCGCACAACTACCATGACAGCGCCGAGCATCACCGCTTCTTCCATGAGCATTTCATCGTGAAGGGCAAGGAAGCCGCGAGAGCCTGCGTCGAAATCCTCGCCGCGCGCGCAAAGATCGCGGCCTAAGTCCGAAAGCGCCTGATTTCAGCACTGCAACAAGAATTGCGGCCGAAAAGGGTTCAAACGGTTGCGGCAGGCCCGAAATCCGGCCAGAAGCAAAGGGGCCGTCCGACGCCCGGGCGGCCTTTTCAAACACGGGCTCGAACCAGATACGGGAGACTATTCGTTGGCTCGCATCACACTGAGACAATTGCTCGACCATGCCGCCGAACATGGCTATGGCGTGCCTGCCTTCAACATGAACAATATGGAACAGGGCCTCGCCATCATGGAGGCGGCGGAGGAGACCAAGTCGCCGGTCATCCTGCAGGCCAGCCGCGGCGCGCGCGCCTATGCCAATGACGTGGTGCTGGCCAAGCTGATCGACGCGCTGGTCGAGATCCATCCCGACATCCCGGTCTGCATGCATCTCGACCACGGCAACAACGAAGCGACCTGCGTCACCGCGATCCAGTACGGCTTCACCTCGGTGATGATGGACGGCTCCCTGAAGGAGGACGGCAAGTCGCCTGCCGACTACGCCTATAATTCCGGCATTACGCGCCGCGTCGTCGACATGGCGCATTGGGGCGGCGTCTCGGTGGAAGGCGAGATCGGCGTGCTGGGCTCGCTGGAGAGCGGCGGCGGCGAGCAAGAAGACGGCCACGGCGTCGAGGGCGCGATCAGCCATGACCAGCTTTTGACCGATCCGGTGCAGGCCGAGCAGTTCGTGCGCGACACGCATGTCGACGCGCTGGCCGTCGCCATGGGCACCAGCCACGGCGCCTATAAATTCTCGCGCAAGCCGGATGGCGCGGTGCTGGCGATGAACGTGATCGAGGAGATCCATCGCCGCCTGCCCAACATGCATCTGGTCATGCACGGCTCGTCGTCGGTGCCGGAGGAACTGCAGGAGATCATCAACAAATATGGCGGCCAGATGAAGCCGACCTGGGGCGTGCCGGTGGAGGAGATCCAGCGCGGCATCAAGCATGGCGTGCGCAAGATCAACATCGACACCGACAACCGCATGGCGCTGACCGGCGCGATCCGCAAGGTGCTGACCGAGAACCCCAGCGAGTTCGATCCGCGCAAATATCTGACGCCGGCCATGGCCGCGATGAAGAAGCTCTGCAAGGAGCGCTTCGAGCAGTTTGGCACCGCCGGCAATGCCTCGAAGATCAAGCCGATCCCGCTGGCCGACATGGCCAAGCGCTACAAATCGGGCAGCCTCGACCCGAAATTCGGCTGAGCCAACTTTCCCGCGGCCGGTTTTCGGCCGGTCGCGGTAGCCGGCCCTGCCCTCGCCTCAGCATCCGCGTGGCGGAACTTCATGCCGGCCAAAACGGTTCCTGCTCTGACGCTTCCCGTGCCCGCTCACAGGGAAGGAGACAACCATGAGCAAGGACCGCGACAGCGAAGGTCCGGTGTTTTCCGGGCAGGATGCGCGACAGGGCGAAATCATCCTGCGCACGCGCACCCGTCGCATCATCTTCATCGCCGGACTGGTCGGCATCGTCGTGCTGGCGCTGGTGCTGAGCATTGCCGTCCGGTGAGGCGATTCGCGCATGATGGAGTAGCGGCCAGGGAACCATCAGCGGCCAAGCCTAGTTGAGCATTCCAGACGCAACGGAGGGTGCGCTTAGGCTGCCCCGACGGACCATGCTCACGCCGCTTTGCTGCGACATGCCGCTTCATCCGACCTGGCCGGACCTCGTCGCGCGGCTGCTGGTCACGGTGCTTGCAGGCTTCCTCATTGGCCTGAACCGCGAGGCCCGCGGTCATTCCGCCGGGTTGCGGACGACCATCCTGGTCGGCCTTGCGGCCTGCGTCGCAATGGTCCAGGCCAACATGCTGCTCGGTGTCTCGGGCAAAGGACCAGACTCCTTCGTACGCATGGATGTGATGCGTCTTGCGCTCGGCGTGCTCACCGGTGTCGGCTTCATCGGCGGCGGCGCTATCTTGCGGCGCGGCGATCTGGTCACCGGCGTCACCACCGCCGCCACGATGTGGATCATGACCATGATCGGCCTTGCCTTCGGCGGCGGTCAGTACGGCCTCGGCGCGATCGCAACCGTGCTGACGCTGGTGACACTGCAGGCGTTGAAATGGGTCGACCTCAAGATCCGGCGCGATCACAAGGCAATCCTTTCGGTCTCCTGGCCGAAAAACGCGCCGCCCGACCTCCAGGAAATGGTACGGCCGCTTGGCTACAGTGCCCGCTTCGTCGGCATGGAGCACGACGCAGACCGTGAGCGCTTTGTTTATTCCTTCAACATTCTGTGGAAGCAGCCCGACGCTATTCCACCTTCGACCGACGTGCTGACGCTTGTCGGCGAGCATTGCGCGGTCGAGCGCTTCGAGGTGATCAGCGAGAAGCCGTTCTAGTGTCGTAACGGAGGATGCTTGAAATCGTCCCGGACATGAAACTTTCCCGCCCGCAGATGGTTCTGGGCAAGATGGTACTTGTCCATGATCGGTAGGCATTGATGGCCGAACTTTCTCTGACGCGCGGCCGGATGGTCGATGTCCAGATCGCCCAGCGTGGAATTCATGACCGCCGGGTTCTGGAGGCCATGCGGGAGGTTCCACGCGAGGTCTTTGTCGACCCCGATTTCGAGGAATTCGCCTATGAGGACACCCCTCTGCCGATCGGCAAGGGTCAGACGATCTCGCAACCCTTCATGGTCGCCTATATGATCGAAGCCGCTGAGATCGATCCTGGCGACCGCGTTCTCGAGGTTGGGACGGGCTCGGGCTACGCGGCGGCGGTGATGAGTCGTGTTGCGGCCCGCGTCTACACGATAGAGCGCCATGCGATGCTCGCCGAAATCGCCCGGCAGCGGTTCGAACGCCTCGGTTACGACAATATCGAGGTTCGCGCCGGCGACGGCACCAAGGGATGGAGCGACGCCGCTCCGTTCGATGCCATATTGGTGGCCGCAGCCGGTCCCGGCGCGCCGCTGGCGCTTCAGGAACAGCTCGATGTCGGTGGCCGTCTGGTGATCCCCGTCGGCAAGGAGGTCGACGACCAGCGGCTGCTGAAGGTCACCCGAACCGGCGCAACGACCTACGAGGAAGAAGACCTCGGTGGCGTGCAGTTCGTTCCGCTCATCGGCGAACAAGGCTGGGCGGAACGGCCTCGATATGGAGCCGATCGACCGGCTGTGGTCACGCCGCAGCCGCGCGAAAGAAGCCTGCCGGAGATGATCGCGGCCGCCGCCGAGCCGCTGCCGGATTTCGAAGACCCGGCCTTCGGCGATTTGTTCGACCGCTTCGCGGACCGGCGTGTTGTCCTTCTCGGCGAGGCCAGTCACGGCACCTCCGAATTCTACACGGCGCGCGGCGCGATCACGCGCCGGCTCATCGAAAAGCATGGCTTCAGCATCGTCGCGGTTGAAGCGGACTGGCCGGATGCTGCGGCCATTGACCGCCATGTCCGCCATCGGCCGCCGCGCGCGGCCGCAGAGCCGCCGTTCCAGCGCTTTCCCACATGGATGTGGCGCAACACCGATGTCGACGCATTCGTCGGCTGGATGCGGGATCACAATGGAGGCCTCGACGATGTAAACCGCCGGGCCGGCTTTTACGGTCTCGACATCTACAATATGAGCGCGTCGATTGCGGCCGTCCTGCGCTATCTCGACCAGGTCGATCCGGAAGCCGCCGCCGCTGCGCGGCAACGCTATGGCTGCCTGACCCCGTGGCAGAAAGAGCCTTCCACATACGGGCGCGCCGTGCTCACCGCCGGCTATCGCAAATGCGAACAAGCCGTGCTGGAGCAATGTCAGGAGCTGCTTGCAAGACAGCTCGACTACGCTCGACAGGACGGCGCCGACTTTCTCGATGCCACGCAGAACGCAAGGCTGATCGCAGCCGCTGAACGCTACTATCGCATCATGTATTACGGCGGGGCGGAATCCTGGAATCTCCGCGACACGCACATGTTCGAGACGCTAGAGCATCTACTCGAGGCGCGCGGCTCGGAGTCAAAGGCCGTCGTCTGGGCCCACAACTCGCATATCGGCGATGCCCGTTTCACCGAGATGGGAACGATCAGGCAGGAGTTGAACATCGGCCAGCTCTGCCGCGAGCGCTTTGGCGACCAAGTGGCGCTGATCGGCTTCGGCACCCATTCCGGAACCGTGGCCGCGGCTTCCGATTGGGACGATCCGATGCAGGTCATGCGGGTGCGCCCTTCGCATGCGGACAGCTACGAACGGCTCTGCCACGACAGCGGGGTGTCGCGGTTCCTGCTCGATATGGACCGCGACGCCGCACTGAGGCATCGCCTACTGGAGCGGCGGCTGGAGCGCTTCATCGGCGTGATCTACAGGCCGGAAACCGAACTGCGCAGCCACTATGCCGATGCCTCGCTGCCAAGGCAGTTCGACGCCTTCGTCTGGTTCGACAAGACGAAAGCGGTGACGCCGCTTGGGCCGGAGCATGCCAGGACCGGTGTACCCGAAACCTATCCGTTCGGACTTTGACGAAGTCGGAGTTTCGAAACGGGGCGGCGGCCAAACGCGCTCGGAACATTCGCTTCGGCCAATCAGTTCCTCATCCAGCAAATCTTGGAAGGAGCCTGCCATGAGCACCAAGCATCTCAAATCGCGCAAACCGAGCGACGCCGATCTGGAAAACAATCCAGGCATCGGAACGTCAAAGGGCAGCATCAAGGAAGGCGATGATCTCGAGCTCGGCGAGAACACGACCGAAGGCGACGTCGAGAACGACACAACGGCCAGCGGCGGCATCAATCCGCGGCAAAAAATGCGCACGAACAAATAGAGTCTAAAGCCAGGCGCGTGCCTCACGCATCCGTTTTTGGCTCTTCCGCGTCGGCGCGAACGAGCTTGATGTCGACCCCTGCTGCCCAGGCGCCGATGTCCTCGCGACGCAGCGCCGCCGCCATCATGTCGGGGAAGTGATCCGGCGTGCAGGCAAAGACCGGAATGCCCAGCGCCGCGACCGAGCCGGCCATGGAAGGGTCGTAGCCGGGGCGGCCCTGGTCGGTAAGCGCGAGCAGCACGACCACGTTGACGCCCGACCGCACCAGCGTCGCCAGCCTTCGCAGAAGCTCCTTGCCGTTGCCGCCCTCGTAGAGATCGGTGATCAAGATGAAATGCGCCTTGGCCGGCCGCTCGATGCGCTCGGCGCAATAGGCGACGGCCTGGTTGATATCGGTGCCGCCGCCGAGCTGGACGCCGAACAGCACCTCGACCGGATCGCTGAGCTCTTCCGTCAGATCGACGATGGCGGTGTCGAAACATACGAGCTTGGTGCGCACGACTGGCAGTGACGCCATCACGGCGGCAAAAATCGAGGCGTAGATGACCGAGCTTGCCATCGAGCCGGACTGGTCGACGCAGAGCGTTACCTCGTCGAGATCGACCAGCCGCCGCTGGCGGCGCATGAAGCCGACCAGCTTTTCCGGCACGACGGTCTTGTGGTCCGGCTGGTAGTGGCGAAGGTTCGCCGTAATAGTGCGCGGCCAGTCGATGTCGCGCTGGCGCGGGCGGTTGGTGCGCCGCGACTTATCGAGCGCGCCACGGATCGCCTCCGCGGTCTTCTGCTCCAGACGCTGCATCAGCTTCGCGACAATATCGGTAATGATCGAGCGCGCGATGTCCTTGGTCTTGTCCGGCATTGCCGAGCGCAGCGAGATCAGGTCGGCGACGAGATTGACGTCGGCCTCGATCGCCTTGAGGAATTCCGGCTCCATCAGCATCTGCTTCAGGTTCAACCGCTCGAAGGCATCCTTCTGCACGACTTGCACGACCGGCTCGGGGAAGAAGGAGCGGATGTCGCCCATCCATTGAGCGACGCGCGGCGCCGAGCGGCCAAGCCCGCCACGCCGCTTACGCGGATCGCCGGCGGTGTCGCCGCTGCCGTCGCCATAGAGCGCGTCGAGCGCCGCAGACAGCCGCCGATCCTCGGCCGAGAGCGCCGACGATGTCTCCTCGTCGGCGCCGATCGCCAGCCGCCAGCGACGCTCCCGATTGTCCAGCGTCTGATCGAGCTCCGGCCCAGTCGCTTCGTCAGCCATGGCGGGGCTCCCCTGCGAGCAGCTTTCCAAGAAGGGCAAAATGCCTGCGCCAAGCCTCGCCGCCGTCCGGCGCCGGCGTCAGCCCGGTGGGCAGGCTCGCCCTCTTGCCAAGCACGGCCTCGATCAGGCGCCGGCGCTCCATGCTGTCGAGGTTGGAAAAGACGCGGCGCAGCAGCGGCAGATGCGCCACGAAAGCTTCCTCTTCCAGCGAGGCCAACCAGGCATCGACGGCGCCGCGCAACCCCTCGTCATAGATCAGCCTCTGGCCGGCGCCGCTGAAAAAGCCTTCGAAGAATGCCGCGGCATCGGCAACGGGCGTTCCCGGCGACAGACGTTTTGCGAGCAGATTGGCGGTTGCTTCGGCGGAGAGCCGGCCGTGCTCGTAGAGCAGATGCGCGGCGCCACCGGCGACGAGCGCCGTTGAGCGCGATGAATCGAGCACGGCAGCCAGACCGTTGCGCCAGGCCTCCAGGACATGCTCGTCCGGCTCGACCAGCCTGATCGCCTCGTCGGCCTTGCGCAACGCGGCCATCAACTCCGCGGCGGCCTGCGCGTCGAGGTCGCGCGCCGCATAAGGCAGCGCGATCGATCCTTCGATGATCAGCCGTTCCAAGAGGCCGGCGAGGCGTTCGGTCTCGGTTTTGCGCGCCTCGCCGTAGCGGATGATGTCGGCCAGCGGCGGCACCGAGGCCAGCAGCTCCAGGCACTCGCTGCTGTGCGCCGCCTTTTCCTCCAGCGCCGCGAGCCCGGCGGCGGACGCCTCGCTCAGCCCCGCCGTGATCGCGTTTTGCACGAGTGTGGCGAGCGTATCCAGTGTCGCGGCCGCGCCGATCATCTGGATCAGACGGCCATTGGCGGCCTTCTCGATGGTCGGTCCATAGACCAGGTTCTCGACCAGGCGAACCGCATATTCCGGTTGCCAGGCCAACATCCAGCGCTCGCGGAACGTGCCGCGACTGCGACCGGCATCCGTCAACCGGCCCCAGTTGACGCCAAGCACATTCAGCCGGTGCAGCAATGTCGAGCGGAAGAGCCCGCTCTCGCTGCGCAAGTCTACGGAAAGTTCCCGCTCAAGGGCTTCGGGCTTCAGCCGGGCCGCCTTCTGGTTGCGCTGCAGATCATCGATCAGTGGGGCAAGCGGCGTGTCGGGTGGAATCTCGCCGACATCGGCGCCGAGCAGCAGCTCGGCCTCGACCATCTTCCACAGCAAAGCCTCGCCGTTGAAGAGCGCTGAGACCGAGGCGTCGCGCAATTCCTCGAAGCCGGGCTTCGGCCTGTCGCGGATGGCGGCGAGCGCGCGAGCCAAGCGCTCTGCCTCGATCAGAGAGGCCGTGGAAACCATATGGCCCTTACCCCTGAGCACCGCGGCGATCCGCCCCAGCCAAAGGACCGAGGCATCATCGCGCCCGCGCGTCGCCCACAGATGCTTACACCAGCCGGGAGCGACGACGCCCGCGCCATAGCCATAGCCCAGCGCGAGGCGCGGTCCGGTCCATGGCGCGAAGGTCATCGTGGTCTTGCGTCGGCCGATGCCCTTGAGCAGCGCCTGGTCGCTCTTTTGCGTGTGCGCCGCCCGAAGGGCCGGCACGTGCCACGCGCCGCAGACGACGGCCAACGGTCCGTCGAATTCCTTTCGCGCGGCGGCGATCTCGAGACGCATATGTGCCTCGCGCATCGCCTCGAAGCTGCCGGTCGCGCCTTCGCCGTCGCGCAGCGTCGTCATCGCGTCGGCAATGGCCGCGAAGATCGGGCCGGGTGCAGGATTCTGCTCGATGATATCCGACCACCAGCTCTCGCCGTCCTCGTAGCCGGCGGCGCGCGCCAGGGTGCCGATCGGATCTCGGATGCGTTCGGCCTCCTCGCCCTGCTCTTCCGTCGCCTCCGCTTCGGCCCCATCGGCGTCCGTCGCACCTTCAGCCGCCTTCTCGGCCAGCCGCGCCGCCGACGGCAGATCGATGAAGCGAAGCGCCGCTTTGTTGGCTACAGCCCACAGCGCCGCCTGGTACTCGGGCGAGAATTCGGCGAAAGGCCAGAACCGGGTTGCCGCGGGATCATCTTCGGGATAGCAGAGCAGCGCCACCGGCGGCTTCATGTCGGGGCTGGCGAGCAGCGGCAGCAGCGGCGTGGCGTCCACCGGCCCCTCGACCAGCACGGCGACGGGCCGCAATTCCTGCAACGCCTTGACCAGGCTCTCGGCGGAGCCCGGCCCGTGATGGCGAATGCCGAAATAGCTGATGCCGCCCTCAGTCATCGCTCAGATGGCCGCGTTGAGCGCCGCGTAATAGCCGGCATAGTCCGGCCGCTTCTTGAGCACCGTCTCCAGATATTCCTCCAGCACCACCTTGTCCTGCACCGGATCCTTGACGATGGCGCCGACAAGGCTCGAGGCAAGGCCCGCGGCATGAAGCTTGCCGTCGTCGAACCAGGCCGCCTGACTGAGGCCGCCGACCATCGTGGCGATCGCCTCGGCGGTGGACAGCGAGCCCGACGGCGTCTTCAGCGTCACCTTGCCGTCGGCGGTGGCGCCCGAGCGCAGCTCACGGAAGATGGTGAGCACGCGGGCGATCTCCTCGCCGACATTCTTCGGCACCGGCAGGTCAAGCCCGCCGGCCATCTCGCCGACGCGCCGGGAGACGATGGAGACTTCCTCGTTCATGTCCTCAGGCAAGGGCAGCACCACGACATTGAAGCGACGCTTCAGTGCCGAGGAGAGCTCGTTGACGCCCTTGTCGCGGTTGTTGGCCGTGGCGATGATGTTGAAGCCGCGCTGCGCATAAATCGAAGTGTTCAATTCCGGCACCGGCATCATCTTTTCCGAGAGCACGGTGATCAGCGTGTCCTGGACGTCGGAGCCCATGCGCGTCAACTCTTCCAGGCGACAGAGCTTGCCGTCCTGCATGGCGCGGTAGAGCGGGGTCGGCACCAGCGCCTCCTGGCTCGGGCCCTTGGCCAGCAGCTGGGCATAGTTCCAGCCATAGCGGATCTGGTTCTCGTCGGTGCCGGCGGTGCATTGCACGACCAGCGTCGAGTTTCCCATGATGGCGCCGGCGAGATGTTCCGACACCCAGGATTTCGCCGTCCCGGGAACGCCGAGCAGAAGCAGCGCCCGGTCGGTAGCCAAAGTGGCGACCGCCGTTTCCATCAATTGCCGGCGGCCGACATATTTCGGCGAAATCACCGTGCCGTCGCTGGCCTTGCCGCCCATCAGATAGGTGAGCACTGCTTTGGGCGACAGACTCCAGCCGGCAGGCTTCTGACGGTCGTCGCCGCGCGCCAGCGCCTGCAGTTCCGACGCATAGATTTCTTCGACCGGAAGGCGGATGGCTGCGTTCATGCGATCGTCTCCAGTTTGATCATCTGTGGGATTGGTTCTGGGCAAGCGCCGCGTTGAGCCGCAGCAGACCGAGCGATGGCGATGCGGGCGGCAAGCCTGCGGCAACGACCTCGCCGATCAATTTTTCCGCCGCCGCCGCCGTGGCGAGAAAGCCCATGGTTTCGAGATACTGCTCGGCGCTTCGTTTCATGATGTCGTTGTCCCCCGAGACGGCGGCACGCAGCGCCGAAAGCGTCTTGCCGCTTGTGAGGTCGCCCCATTCCAGCCAGCCTGCTTCCGCGCCTTCAACCAGGGTGAGCGCGGCCAGATTTTGAGCGTCATTCAGGATCTGCCTGATCAGGAGACGTTTTCTGCCGCCGTCCAAACGCAACATGAGCTGGAGGACGAGAAGCGCCAACCTGCCGCCGGCGGCGACGAGCAGGTCCGCCAAACAAGCCACCGCCGCATCGCCGCCGGACGCCGAGACCATTCGAACGAGAAAGAGGTCGGCATTATTATCGACGCCAAACTGCCATGCCCCGATGAAATCGGACTCCGTCTTGCCGCAGTGAGCGACGAGATCGCCGAAATAACAGGACGCGAACAACTCGGCGCGGCGTGCCTGTTGCGCGGGCGACTTGGTTTTTGTCGGCGCATAGGTGGTGCGGCGCCGGATGAAGCCGGATTTGCCTTCCTCGATGAAAGCGGCGAGCTCGGCTATCGGATTTTCCAGCCCGCCATCAGTTGGATTGCCACGTTCGCCCAATCTTGCCAGGAGCCGGCCGGCCGTTTCGCGCACTTTGCCTGAGCGATCGGCGGACAAGCTCTTCAGAAACGGAACGTCATCGGCACCAAGGCCGAAACGCATGAGTTCGACAAGTGGAAGCCTGACCTCCGCCGGTTCGCTTGTCCCTTTGGTCTCGATGAGAGTCCGCGCCAAGGCAGGCCTGGTGCGCCGTAAATCAATCAAGGCAATACGGCGCGCGGCTGGATAGAAGTCGTCCCAGGTTTCCGCCGTCAGTTGCTCGCGGCCGGACCGTTTTTCGCCTTCGGCGCCTGCTTGCCAGTCGACCCAAGGCGCATAGACATCAGGGCTTTCCTGATCCGTCGCAGCGGGCATCCAATCCATCGGATGCAGCACGAAGCCTCGGCTGACGACGAGCGTGGCCACGCGACCCTTGAGCCTCGCATCGGCTGCATATTTCAGTGCGGCACGCAGCGACGGCCGCAGCCGTTCAGGAAGCATCGGCAAGGCCAGCACCGGCAGTGGCGGACGGCGTTTCAAACTTTTTGGCGCCGCCGGGCGAAGCGCGACGTCCAGCGCCTGCGCAGCAATGGCCAGCAGCCGCCGCTCCTGCTCGTCCGGTCTGGCCGCCGCCACGACTTCCTTCCATTCGGCGGGAGCAAATTCGAAAGCAGCGCCGCCGGAAATCCAGCCGTCGCGCAGCCTCGCCAGCCCTGCCTGGTCGAGCTCGTTCACGACAGGTCGAGCCTCCCCATGCTGCTTTGCGAAGCCAGAAGCTCGAGCCTCGCGCCATTCCAGAGCGCGGCCGTCGCCGCGAGGTCGAGACCGAGCAAGGTTTGATTGACCGAACCCGCGACAGGCAAGGCGATGCCATGCGGATCGTTCGCCGCCTGCCACCAGGCGCCGTCCCTTTCGTCCAGCGCGATCGCGCCGGCCGGCAGGATGAGCGGGCAATCGGACAGCCAAGGCGTTTTGTCCTGGAATACGGAATAAGCGGCGAGCGGATCGGCCTCGGCGCCGCCGGCGAACGCCGGCCATGCGCCAGGCGACGCGTCGCCCAGCCGCTCCGCGATCAGCGCCCTGAGCGGATTGCGGGATGGGTAGAACACCAGCCTCGCCTTGAAGCGGTCCGCGGGGGCAAAAGCGCCGGAGCGCCGCCCCGCTGATGCCGGGAAGAAATCGAGCAGGAGTGCAAATCGTGGAGTTGGACTCCTGAGATCAAGCAACCAGGTGGCGTGGCTCACAAGGCCGTCGCGCCGCGTCTCGATCTTTTCGCCAAGCACCTCCCAGTCGCTCTCGACCCGGACGGCATCGGGGTTGGCGAGGATCTGGTCGCGCGTCTCCGACGTCGAGACCAGGCGCTTCAATTCGGCATCGTCGGGCGCGGCACGCCAGGCCTTGCCGAGCAGCACCAGCTTGCCGAGCTCGCGGATCGCGGCGTCCGGGCGCTCCTCGCCGCGCAGCGCCATCAGCCGCGCCGGCAACTCGTCGATGCGCCCGGCGAGCGTCGTCGCCTTCAGATCGACAAGACGCGCCGCGATGCGGCGGCAGCGTTCACTGCTGGCGCCGACAAAGCCGGCGAGACCGAGCCGAAGCTGATCGGCGATCCATTGGTCGAGCTCATCGAGCGCCGCAGAAACCGCGCTGCGCGTGTCCTCGGCCCGCTTGCGCTGCGCGGCCTCGCGGCGTTCGGCGGCAGCAGCGTCCTCAACAGGAGCGGTCTCTTCCGGCCGCGATGCCTCGTCGATGCTTTTGCCTTCCGCGCGCGCGGGCGCTTGCGCCGGCGGCTGTCCTGGCTTGCGGCGCCGGCCGAGCCAGTCGTTCACCCAGTCGGGCGTCTGGTCGACACGCGCGAAGCTGTCGGGCGCCGTGGCACCGATCCACGCCAACGCCAGTATGTGCTTGCACGGAAATTTTCGCGACGGACACGTGCATTTATAGCCGTGATCGGAGGTGTCGAATGCGACCCGGTACGGGTTGGATCCTGAGCCCTGGCATTCGCCCCAGATGAGCGGAAGCTGTTCATGTGCTTCAAGCCTGGGCCAGTTCGACCGCTTGGTCAGCTTGGCCGCGGCGCCAAGCGAAGCCTGATCGGGGGCCAATGCCTCGATTGTCTTCAAATCCAGCTGCAAGCCGTGCGCCTCTCACCACCCCGAAGCAATGACGTCGCAACGATTGATAGCTGTTTGCGGCGCGCCGGTGTAGCTCCAGCCGCCGTAAAATTTGAGAACCTGTCTAACGTTCCGTTGCTCTCCTGACAGTGCCGGTAAGGCATTTGTGAACATCGTTCATTTTCCCTCTTGAACGGCGTTCACGATGTGCTATAGTGCGTTCGTGAACAGCGTTCAAGGCAATGTATCCGGCCTGAAACAGACCGGCGCCGATCCGGCTTAACGCAGAAACGAAAGGATCATATAGATGCTCGCCGACAGCCAAGCCCGCAAACAGTCAGGTGCCTGGAAGGCCTGGAGACCGATCGTGGACGACAGATTCCAGGCGCCAAGAACAAGAAACAAATGGTTTGGATTGAATCGCAGTAACGAAGTTTAACGGCTTCCCGATAAACAAGGCTCAAACCGCGCAAGTGTCCGCTCAGTCCAATCGGATTGCCAGCCGGACTTGCCCAAGGGAAATTGCCATGAACACCCATCTGATGATGTCGCGGCGCTTCGCGCCTCTCTTCTGGACGCAATTCCTCTCAGCCTTCAATGACAATTTCCTGAAGAACACGCTGGTGTTCCTCATTCTCTTCACGCTTGCCAAGGACCAGGCCGCGTCACTGGTGACGCTGGCGGGGGCTGTCTTCATGGCGCCCTTCCTGCTGCTGTCGGCGCTTGGCGGCGAGATCGCCGACCGCTTCGACAAGGCGCTGATCGCGCGGCGGCTGAAGTTCACCGAGATCGCCGCGGCCGCCGTCGCCGTCGCCGGCATCGCGCTGTCGTCGATCCCGGTGCTGATGACGGCGCTGTTGATGTTCGGCACCATCTCGGCGCTGTTCGGGCCGATCAAATACGGCATCCTGCCCGATCATCTCGAGCGCAAGGAACTGCCAAAGGCCAATGCCTGGATCGAGTCGGCCACGTTCGCAGCGATCCTCGGCGGCACCATCGCCGGCGGCGTCGTCTCCGCCGATGGTATCGGCGTTTGGGTGTTCGGACCGATCATGATGGCGCTGGCCGTCGGCTGCTGGTTCGTCAGCCGCTACATCCCCGCCACCGGTTCGGCCGCGCCCAACCTTGCCATCGACAAGAACATCTTCCGCTCGACCTGGCGGCAGGTCGCCGACTTGCGCACCGACACGCGCATCTGGCGTGCCGGCCTGATGACCTCCTGGTTCTGGCTGGTCGGCGCGATCGTGCTGTCGATCCTGCCGGCGATGATCAAGGATTCGCTCGGCGGCAACGAGATCGCGGTCACCGCCTATCTTGCCGTGTTCGCCGTCTCGATTGCCATCGGCTCGGCCATCGCCGCCTGGATGTCGCAAGGGCGCATGGTGCTGCTGCCGGCGCCGGTCGGCACCGCGCTGCTGGCGCTGTTCGGCCTGCATCTGGCCTGGACCATCGGCAGCATGCAGCCCTCGCCCAAGGCCGAGACGCTTGCCGCCTTCTTCGCCGGGCCGAACACCATTCGTGTCGCCATCGACCTCGCCGGCATGGCCATCGCCGCCGCCTTCCTGGTGGTGCCGACCTTCGCCGCCGTGCAGGCCTGGTCGCCGGAAGCGCGACGCGCCCGCGTCGTCGCCGCGGTCAGCATCGTCAATGCGGGCTTCATGACCGTCGGCGGCATTCTCGTCGCGGCCATCCAGGCTGCGGGCGTCTCGATCGCCGGCATCCTGTTCGGCCTTGTCGCGGCCAATGCCCTCGCCGCCTGGCTGATGCTGAAATATCTGCCGACCAACCCCTTCCGCGACTTCGTCTCTATCCTCTTCCGCGCCTTCCTGCGCCTGGAGATCGAGGGCATCGAAAACCTCAAGGCGGCCGGCAAGGCGCCGATCCTGGCCCTCAACCATGTCAGCTTCCTCGACGGTCCGCTGGCCCTGACCCTGACCGACGAGGAACCAGTCTTCGCCATCGACTATACGATCGCACAGGCCTGGTGGATGAAGCCGTTCATGAAGCTTGCTCGGGCCTTGCCGCTCAATCCGGCGAAGCCTATGTCGACCCGCACGCTGATCAAGATCGTGCAGGGCGGCGACCCGCTGGTCATCTTCCCGGAAGGCCGCATCACTGTCACCGGCGGCCTGATGAAGGTCTATGACGGCGCGGCCATGGTGGCCGACAAGACCAGCTCGATGGTGGTGCCGGTGCGCATCGAGGGGCTGGAGAAGAGCTACTTCTCGCGACTAACCTCGCAGCATGTGCGCCGCCGCCTGTTCCCGAAGGTCAAGGTGACCATACTGGAGCCGGTGAAGCTCGAAGTCGCGCAGGAACTGAAGGGCCGCCAGCGTCGCGCCGCGGCCGGTTCCGCGCTCTACCAGGTGATGTCGGACCTGGTCTTCCGCACCCAGGACATCGGCAAGACGGTGCTGGAGAAGATCATCGAGACCGCCAACGAGCGCGGCATGAAGGAGCTCGCCGTGCAGGATCCGGTTACCGGGTCGCTGAGCTACGGGAAGCTGCTGACGGCCGCTGCGGTGCTCGGCGAAAAGTTCGAGCATCTCTATGCCGGCCAGCAGACATTGGGCATCATGCTGCCCAATGCCAACGGCGCCTGCGCGGCACTTCTCGGCGTGATGTCGGCCGGCAAGGTTCCGGCAATGATCAACTTCACCGCCGGTGCAGCGAACATCCTGTCGGCCTGCAAGGCGGCCGAGGTGCGCACTGTGCTCACCTCCCGCGCCTTCGTCGAACAGGCAAAGCTCGGGCCGGTCGTCGAGGAGATCGGCCGCTCGGTCGACATCGTCTGGCTCGACGACCTGCGGGCCACGATCGGCCTCAAGGACAAGCTGCTCGGCCTGCTCCGCAAGGCGACCCCGCGGGTGGCGCGCAAGGCGGACGATCCGGCCGCGATCCTGTTCACCTCGGGCTCGGAAGGCACGCCCAAGGGCGTGGTGCTCACCCACCGCAACATCCTGGCCAATGCCGCCCAGGCCGCCTCGCGCATCGACTTCCATTCGGGCGACAAGGTGTTCAACGTGCTGCCGATCTTCCACTCCTTCGGCATGACGGCAGGCACGGTGCTGCCGCTGATCTCCGGCGTGCCGGTCTATTTCTACCCCTCGCCGCTGCACTACCGCATCGTGCCGGAACTGATCTACGGGTCGAACGCGACGATCATCTTCGGCACCGACACGTTCCTCTCCGGCTATGCCCGCACGGCGCACCCTTACGACTTCCGCTCGGTGCGCTACTGCTTCGCCGGCGCTGAGCCGGTCAAGGCCGCCACGCGCACGACCTATATGGAGAAGTTCGGCCTGCGCATCCTGGAAGGCTATGGCGTGACCGAAACCGCGCCGGTGATCGCCATCAACACGCCGATGTACAACAAGTCGGGCAGCGTCGGTAAAATCATGCCCGGCATGGAATACCGCCTCGAGCCGGTGCCCGGCGTCGACGAAGGCGGGCGGCTTTTCGTGCGCGGCCCGAACGTCATGGCCGGCTATCTGCGCACCGAGAATCCGGGCGTGATCGAGCCGCTCGCCGATGGCTGGCACGACACCGGTGACGTCGTGACCGTCGACGACGCGGGCTTCATCTCGATCCGCGGCCGCGCCAAGCGCTTCGCCAAGATCGGCGGCGAGATGGTCTCGCTGGCCGCGGTCGAGGCGCTGGCCGGCGAACTCTGGAAGGGCTCGCTGTCGGCCGTCTCTGCGGTGCCCGACGCGCGCAAGGGCGAGAAGCTGATCCTGATCACGGAAGCGCCCAACGCGACCCGCGCGGACTTCCTGGCCTTCGCCAAGGCGAACGGCGCCATGGACCTGATGGTTCCGGCCGAAGTGCGCGTCGTGGCGAAAGTGCCGGTGCTCGGTTCCGGCAAGCTCGACTTCGCCGGCGTGACCAGGATGGTGCGCGGCGAGGAGGACCTGAAGGTCAAGGCCGCCTGACCCGCGCATGCGAACAGGCCGGCAACAAGCTCCGGCCTGTTCATTGCCAGTCCCTGCCGTTCACTCACATGTTGGCGGCGGTCGGGCGCACGATCACTTCGTTGACGTCGACGCCGTCGGGCTGTTCGAGCGCGAAGCGGATCGCGCGGGCAATGGCGTCCGGCTTCAGTGACTTTTGCCGCCACTCTTTCAAAGCCGCTGCCACCTGCGGGTCGCTGATGTCGTCGCCCAATTCGGTCGCGGTCACCCCAGGCGAGATGATCGTGGCGCGGATGTCGTCGTGCTCCTGCCGCAGGCCTTCGGTGATCGCCCACACCGCATATTTCGTGCCACAGTAGACCGCCGCGGTGGGCAGCACGAGATGCGCGCCGACGGACGCCACGTTGACGACGTGCCCGTTTTTCTGCGCGACGAAGCGCGGCAGCACCGAAGCGATCCCGTTCAGCACGCCGAAGATGTTGACGTTTATCATGCGCGCCCACTCATCGCGCTTCAGCGCGGCAAGCGGCGACAGCGGCATGACGCCGGCATTGTTGACCAGCGCATCGATCCGTCCGAATTGGGCATGAGCGGCATCGGCGAAAGCGTCGAAGCTCTCGGCATCCGTTACGTCGAGCTCGCGCCAGGCGACGCGTTCACCGATTTCCTCGGCCAGCGCCTTCAGACGCTCGGCGCGCCGGGCTCCGATGAACAGTCTGGCGCCGGCCGCGGCAAGCTCTCGCACCGTCGCTTCGCCGATGCCGCTCGATGCGCCGGTGATGAGTACAACCTTGTCTTTCAGTCCCGTCATGATCGTTCCTTTTTGGCTTGCGGTGACGGGATGGAAAATGGCGCCGCACAGGCGAAGACCGGTAGCGTGATCGTCCAAAGAGTTTGCACAATCCTCCAAACGAGGCGGACAAGCCTTGCAACATTCCGCGTCATGCAGATTTATGCGGCATGGAAAAAATCACCGAACTGGCCGGGCTGATTGCCCGGCATGCCAGGGGTCCCGGCATTTCAAGCACCGCGATCCCCCGGCTGACGCTCATTCGTGCCGACCGGCCCAGCGCGCCGGTGCCGGCGGTCTATGAAGCCTCGCTTTGCATAATAGCCCAAGGGTCGAAGCGCGTCTCGCTGGCAGACCAGAGCGTGGTCTATGATGCATCGAGCTATCTTCTTGTTTCGGTCGACCTGCCTCTGGTCGGCCATGTTCTCGAGGCCAGTCCGGCCGCACCATATCTATGCTGCAAGATCGACTTCGACCTCGCGGCACTTGCCGATCTGCTGGTGACGGAGCGGCGGGCTTCTGGCGAAAAGGACTTGCCTGTGCTTGCTGTCTATCCAAGCGACCCGGACCTGATCGATGCCGCGGGCCGATTGGTGAAGCTGCTCGATCGCCCCGAAACCGTCGATGTTCTGGCCCCGCTGATAGAGCGCGAAATCCTCTACCGTCTGCTTACCGGTCCGCATGGCGCAACGCTTCGTCAAATGGGAACCGTGGATAGCCACCTGAACCAGGTGAGCCGCGCGATCGCTACGATTCGGAACGGCTTCCAGGCGCAATTGCGGATCGACGAGATTGCCGCAGCGTCAGGCATGAGCGCGTCGTCGTTTCATGCTCACTTCAAGGCGATCACGCGCATGACTCCACTGGAATATCAGAAGCAGCTACGCCTGCAGGAAGCGCGAAGGCTGATGCTGGCCGACGGGGCCAACGCCGGCACGGCCGGTTTCGCGGTCGGCTATGACAGCCCGTCCCAATTCAGCCGCGAATATCGGCGCCTGTTCGGCGCCCCGCCTCGTCAGGACATCGAGCGTCTTCAGGCCATACCCGGCTCGGCCGCGGCCTATTGAGGCTTTGGCCGAACGGGGTGCAGCCTGTCAACAGGCCCTGCATCGCCGGAGATTTTGCGCCGGACCGATCGGCTCAGGCCGCGTATCTTGCCATGACGGGCTGCCTCGACCATTGGGCATACCAGGTGTCGAAGAGCTTGAGCTGCTGCTCGGCATAACCGCGTTGGCTGTCGCTCAGCGCGTCCGTCTCGTTGAAGTGCAGCCTGTATTCGGGATTACCCTTCAGCACCATCATGTGCTTGAAATAGAGCACGAGGTCCGGTCCCTCGTCGAAAGAAGACAGCACGGCCAACGCCGCGTCCAGTTCCTGCGCCAGCCGGCGCGCTTCGGCATCGCCTTGCGCCGCCGCCTGGCTGAGGCCCACCAGATGCAGCACTTCCTTGGGCAGGACATTGCCGATGCCGGTGATGGCGCCCGAAGCGCCGCAATTGACGAAGCCGTGGAAGACGGCGGTGTCGACGCCGATCATCAGCGCAACGTCATCGTCGCGGCTGGTTATGTTTTCGGCCGCATAGCGCAAATCCGCCGGGCCGCCGAATTCCTTGAAGCCGACCAGGTTCGGATGCTCGGCGCGCAGCGCGAAGAAAAGGTCGGCGCGCGTGGCAAAGCCGTAATAGGGACTGTTGTAGATGACGGCCGGCAGGTCGGGCGCGGCGGCAAGGATCGCCTTGAAATGATGACGCTGCGCCGCCACCGACGGCCCGCGCGAGAGAACGCGCGGGATGACCATCAGGCCCCGCGCGCCGACCTTTTGCGCGTGGGCGGCGTGCGCCACGGCGCTGGCGGTGTTGACCGCGCCTGTGCCGACAATCACCGGAACGCCGGCCTTCACCAGGCGCTCGACGCCTTCCATGCGCTGCGCGTCGGTCAGCAGCGGCCAGTCGCCCATGGAGCCGCAATAGACGACGGCCGACATGCCGGCGGCGATCAGCTCGCGTCCCTTGCGCACCAGCGCGTCGAAGTCGGGAAGGCGGTCATCGGTGCAAGGCGTCATCAGCGCCGGCATGCAGCCGGAAAAAACATTGGCGGTCATCTTCGAAGTCTCCTTGAGGCAGGCATGCGGAACGACCAGTTTGGCCCGGCGCAGCACCGCTTGCCAAGCGGATAGTCGCTTTTCCGGCTGAAGCGAGCCTCAAACGGTCACCACGATCTTGCCGAACTGTTCGCCTGCTTCCAGAAAACGGTGCGCCTCGGCGATCTTCTCGAACGGAAACGTCCTGGCGATGACCGGCTTCAGCGCGCCTGCGGCGAGGCCGTCGAGGATGAAGGCCTTGGCGGCTTCAAGCCGGGCGGGATCGCCGGTGATCTCGTGGACGAGGTAGCCGCGCAGCGTCAGCATCTTCGCCAGGACATCGGGCAGCGGGAACGGCGTCGGCTCGGGGCTGAGGCCGCCATATTCGATGAGAATGCCGCCGCGCGCCATGGCGGCCGTAAGCGGCGTGAAGATCGGGCCGCCGACCGCGTCGAGGACGACGCGAACGCCTTGCGGTGCGATCTTCCTCAGCCTCGCTTCGATATCCTCCTCGGCCAAGGCCACCACATGCGCCGCGCCGGCATCGAGCAGCGCCGTCTTCTTGGCCGATGTTCGGGTGACGGCGATCGGCACCGCGCCAATACTGTTGGCGATTTGGATGGCGGCGAGCCCGACGCTGCTCGACGCGGCGGTGATGACGACAGGCTCGCCAGGGCCGAGACGTGCGATATCGACCAGCGCGCCATAGGCGGTGAGATATTGCATCCATGTCGCGGCGGCGGCCTCGAATGAAAGCGATGGCGGATGTTTCACCACAAGCTCGGCCGGGAAATTCACGAGCTCGCCATAGGCCGGCCAGCGCGCCATCGAGCGCGGCGGGATGATGCTGACCGCATCACCCAGTGCGAAGACTTCCACGCCGGCTCCCACCGCCTCGACCACCCCCGCCGCTTCGAGGCCGAGGCCCGACGGCAGCGTCGACGTCTCGATGTAAGAGCCGTTGCGCATCAAGGCTTCGGCGCGGTTCAAGCCCAGCGCCCTGACGCGGATCCGCACCTCGCCGGGCCCCGGCGACGGAACATCCATATCTTCGATGCGAAGCACCTCGGGACCGCCGTGACTGTGAAAGCGAACAACCCTTGCCATGCCTGAAACTCCAAACCCAATCGATGGAATGGACTATGCAGCGGTATCGAGAACCGATAAATCGGCACACGGGCAGAACAGTCGAAACAATTGGTTTTGAATATGGATCGCCTCGAAAGCATGGAGGTCTTCGTCAAGGCTGTCGATCTCGGCTCGTTCGCGGCCGCCGCGGCGACGCTCGACCTGTCGGGGCCGATGGTCGGCAAGCATGTCCGCTTCCTCGAAGAGCGGCTCGGCATGCGCCTCATCAACCGCACCACGCGCCGGCAGAGCCTGACCGATTTCGGGCGCGCCTATTATGAGCGCTGCCGCATCGTGCTGGCCGAAGCGCAAGCCGCCGATGCATTGGCAGCCGACCAATTGTCCGAGCCGCGCGGAAAACTGCGCGTGACGATGCCGGCGCATTTCGGTCGCCACTGCGTCACGCCGATCCTAATCGAGCTGGCCCGGCGTTATCCGACGCTGGAATTGGACCTGTCGCTCAGCGATCGCTTCGTCGATCTCGTCGAGGACGGTTTCGACCTGGCGATCCGCACCGGAACGCTGGATGACAGGGCCGGCATCATTGCGCGCCGCGTCGCGCGGCAGCGCATGATCGTCTGCGCGTCGCCGTCCTACATCGAAAGCTTCGGCCGACCGCTTCAGCCCGAAGACATCGCCAGCCATCAGGCGATCGTCTACCGGCGGCTCGGCCACGTGCTGCAGCCATGGCTGTTTACGCGCGACGATGACTCGGTGACGCAGATCGCCCCCGCCGGCCGGCTGCGGCTCGACGACCTCGACGCCATCGCCGACGCGGCAACCGACGGCATGGGACTGGCCTGGCTGCCATACTGGCTGGTGCGACAACGCATCGAGGGCGGCACACTGGTCCGCCTGCTGCCTGAGCAACGGGACTATCTCTATGACTGCCATGCGCTCCGGCTGCAGGCGCCGCATCTGCCGCTGAAAGTGCGGCTGGCCGTCGACGCGCTGGCGGTGGGATTGCCGAAGATGATGAGCTAAGTCCACGCCGATTTCAGTCACTGCATCACACCGAGCCACGTCAGCACCTTCGTCGCGAACAGATGATCGTAAGCCCCGAAACCTTCAGCACTGCGGCGGGTTCGACGGTCTATGCGCTGGAAGTCTCATGCCTTTCACACCGTAGAGCGCAGAAGGGCCTGCATGTGTTCTGGCAGGTCGAGCTCGCCGCGCGCCTCGACCTCCAAAAGATATCTGGCCTTGGCCAGGCGGTCGCCTTGCTTGACCGCCCGATAGGCGCAGATGGCCAGCAGCGCCCTCTCCTCCTCTCGGCCGGCCTCGATGTGGTCACGGCTATGGCTGCCCTTTTTGTGGACGGCCTTGCCGAACGCTGCGTACGCTGCCTTGTGCGCCTCAATCAGGGCGAACAGGTCATTGGATGGTTGCCGGTCACGCCTCGGCGCCTTCGTGCTGTGACCGTTTGCTGCGACGGTCGAGGCGACCGCGCAGCCGGAATGAAAAAGCAAGGCGCGGCGGCTGATCCTGGACGTGGCGAACTCTCCTCTTCACTTCACGGCAGCCCCGAGCGGATGCCGTGAACATCATCAACACCGTAACACAACGGTTCGCGCATTCATGTCAGGATGGAATAGCGAGGAAAACGCGCTTGAGGCTCGAGCGCGAAATATTCGAGCCGGCGGCGGCCGACCGGGACCGGAGCCGATGAAGGGATCGACATCCAAATGCAGGCCGAGCGCTTCGCCGGTCTGATCGGCGGATTCCCGACGCAGATAAGAAAAAGGCCGGGCGCGAAAGCGGCCCGGCCAAAGTATGAAGGTCATAACCTTCAGAGGGGAACATCGCCCGGCGCAATGGGAGGAAAACACCGAGCGATGGTTCCTATGTGGGCCTGAAGCGGCATATTTTCCACGAACGGAATTCCAAAAAAGACGGGAAACGCGAAAAAATCTCGCTCAAATCCAACGAAATCGTCAGCCGATGGCCGCTGCTTTTTCCAGAAGATCGGCATAGTGACGCCGCGCCACGTCGGGATGCGACCGCAGGCGGCTTTTCAGCACATTGGTTCCGACGTTGCGGAAGAGCGGATTGTCGGGATCACTGGCCGGGCCGCGCGCTTCGGCCGCCAGTTCCTCGGGCAGATCGAGCAGCGGGATGGTGGCGTCAAGCCGGGCGCTGAAGAAGAACGGCACCGAAATCCGTTCCACGCCGGCCGGCGGCGTGACGACGCGATGCACGGTTGCCCTGAGATAGCCATTCGAGGCGAGTTCAAGCAGCTCGCCGATGTTGACGACGAGTGTTCGCGGGATCGGGTCGACATCGACCCAGCTGCCGTCATATTCGACCTGCAGGCCCTTGTTCTCGTCCTGCAGCAGAAGGGTGAGGAAGCCGCCATCCTTATGCGCGCCGACGCCTTGGTCGTCGCCGGTGGCATTGCGGCCGGGATAGCGCACGATCTTCATGCGATGGTTCGGCTCATCGCGATAGATCGGATCGAAAGCGTCCTCCGGCTGGTCGAGCGACAGCGCGAAGGCTTTCAGCAGCCGGATCGCCACATCGGTCGCCTTGGCCTGCCAGGCAAGCAGCGCGGGCCTCAGATCGGGAAGCGCGGCAGGCCACTGGTTCGGACCCTGCAGCCGCGTCCAGGCCGGCACGCCCGGCCCTTGCGCAATCGTCGTGCGCTCGACGCCGATGTCGAGCTGCTCACGCCAGTCGGCCTTGCCTTTGGTCAGCTCGCCGCCGGCGCGCGTATAGCCGCGAAACTGCGGCGACTTGACCATTTCGATGTCGAGCTTGTCGGCCTCCGGCAAGGCGAAGAAGCGGCGCGCGGCGCCCAGCACTGCATCGATCTCCGGCTGGGTGATGCCGTGGCCGCTCAGATAGAAGAAGCCGACATCGCGCGCGGCGGTACGCAGATCGAACAGAAATGTCCGCAGTTCCGATGCGCCCTGCTCCAGGCGGTCGAGATCGAGCACCGGGATTATTCTGGCCATGGACAGGCTCCTCTTGGCGGTAACTTTTTTTTCGCAATCCCGGGACGGAAAACCGCTGCGCACCGTTCCTGGAATTGCTCTCTTTAGTTTCGGCGCAATTCCGAACGGAAAACCGCTACGCACTTTTCCTGGAATTGCTCTAGCGACCCCGTCGCACGATGACATGCGCGCCATTGCGGGTGAAGAAACGCGCCGCTCAATCTCGTTGCAAACGGAGCAAGCCGGCGCTCAATTCCCGTCTTTTGCGGCAAATTGCGTTCGCGCCGGCGCCCTTGCTCGCCCGGTCAGCGATGATCCAGCCGCGCGACGAGCCGGTCGCCGATCCACTGGATGCCGCAGACCAGGACGATGAGAACGACGACCACGGCGACCATGACGCTGGTCTCGAAGCGTTGGTAGCCGTAGCGGATGGCCAGGTCGCCGAGACCGCCGGCACCGATGGCGCCGGCCATGGCCGAGGCGCCGACCAGCGTCACCAGCGTCACGGTAAAGCCGGCGACGATGCCCGGCAGCGCCTCCGGCACCAGCACCTCGCGGATGATCGTCCAGCGATTGCCGCCCATGGCGCGCGCCGCCTCGATAAGGCCGTGGTCGACCTCGCGCAGCGACACTTCGGCGATGCGGGCGTAGTAGGGCGTGGCGGCGATCGACAACGGCACGATCGCCGCCCAGGTGCCGATTGAGGTGCCGACGATCAGCCGCGTCACCGGGATCAGCGCCACCAGCAAAATGATGAAAGGAACCGACCGGAAGCCGTTGATGACGGCGCCGAGAGTACGGTTGACCCAAAGGCTCTCGGCGATGCCGCCGCGATCGGTGGCGACCAAGGCAAGGCCGAGCGGCAGGCCGAAGACGAGCGATATGATACCGGACGCGCCGGTCATCAGCACCGTTTCCCAGATCGAGCGAAGCAGGAGTTCAAACAGGACCGGCGACATGGCCAAGCACCTCCACCCGCGCGCCGCGGTCCTTCAGGAATGTCGTCACCCGCGCAAGATGCGCGGCTTCAGCGCCGGCAACGGCCAGGAACAGCGTGCCGACAGGCTGACCTTGGACATGATCGACGCCGCCCTGCACCAGGCGGAATTGGCCTGGCACCGCTGCGGCAAGATCGGAAAGCAAAGCACCGCGCGCTGCCTCGCCGGCCACATCGATCCGGAGAATCGTTTCCGCGCCTTCGCCCGGAATCAATCGGCTGGCGATCTCGGGCGGCAATTGCGGCCGGATGCTGCCGAGCAGGCTGCGGGTGATCTCCGATTCCGGATTGGCGAAGACCTGCCAGACGGCCCCTTCCTCGACGATCCGGCCGGCATCGATCACCGCCACGCGGTCGGCGATGGAACGGATCACCTCCATCTCGTGGGTGATGAGCAGGATTGTGAGACCGAGCCTGGAATTGATGTCCTTGATAAGCGCCAGGATCGAGCGCGTCGTCTCCGGATCGAGCGCCGAGGTCGCCTCGTCCGACAAGAGCAGCGCCGGCCGCGCGGCGAGCGCCCTGGCGATGCCGACACGCTGCTTCTGACCGCCCGACAGCGAGGCCGGATAGGCCTTCGCCTTCTCCGAGAGGCCGACCACTTGCAGCAGCTCGGCCGCGCGCGCCAAGCGCTCGGCGCGCGGGCGGCCCTCGATCTTGAGTGGCAGCGCGACATTCTCCTCGACGGTCTTGGCCGACAGAAGGTTGAAGTGCTGGAAAACCATGCCGATGCGGCGGCGCAGCGGCTGCAACTCGCGTTCGCTCAGGCGGCCGATTTCGCGGCCCTCGATGAAGACCTCGCCGGAATCGGGCCGCTCCAGCCCGTTCAGACAGCGGATCAGCGTCGACTTGCCGGCACCGCTGCGGCCGATGATCCCGAGGATCTCGCCCTTCTGAACGGTCAGCGACACACCGTCGAGCGCCGGCGTCGCGCCGAAGCGGCGCTTCAGGCCGACGAGGCGGACAACGTCTTCCCGCCCGGTCGGCTGGATGTGGATCGGATCGGCCCGTTCGGCCGTGACATGCTGGTTCATTTCCATGTCCGTTTCTGTGCCGCGCAAACGCGACGGCGGCCCGCTCAGCAGCGGGCCGCCTATTTCTGGCAGCCAGGCGCCGATCAATAGGCGCTGATCCCGGTGCCTTTGTAGACCTTGTCGAATTCGGCCTTCACCGTTTCGTTCTGGTAGGAAGCGACCAGCGTCTTCACCCATGGCTCGTTCTCGTTGCCCGCCTTGACAGCGATGAAGTTGCGATAGGGATTGTCTGCCACCGGCTCCTGCGCGATGCGGTTTTCCGGGCCGAGGCCGCTCTTCAGCGCCCAGTCGGTGTTGACGACGGCGGCGTCGAGATCGTCCACCGAGCGGCCGACGATGCCGGCGTCGAGTTCCTTGATCTCGAGCTTCTTCGGGTTGTCGGCAATGTCGGCGGTCGTTGCCAGGATGCCCGTGCCGTCCTTGAGCTTGATCAGGCCTTCATGCTCCAGGACATGCAGTGCGCGCCCTTCGTTGGAGGGATCATTCGGCAGGCCGATCACCGCGCCTTCGGGCAAATCGGCGACCTTGGCATGCTTCTTCGAATAAAGGCCGATCGGCCAGACACCGGTATAGCCGACCGGCACGATGTGGTAGCCCTGCGTCTTGATCTGGTTGTCGAGGTAGGGCTTGTGCTGGAAGGCATTGGCGTCGATCTCGCCGCGCTCCAGCGCCTCGTTGGGCTGGGTGTAATCGTTGAAGACGACGGTCTCGATGGTCAGCCCTTTCTTGGCCGCCTCGGCCGTGACGACGCGCCAGACATCCTCATCCTCACCGCTGATGATGCCGACCTTGATCGACTTCTTGTCCTCGCCGAAGGATGGCGACGGCGCACCAAGACTGATGACGGCCAATGTCGTGGCGAGAAGCACGCCAAGTCCGGCGCGCCTGGTGACTGACGTAACGAGAGAATTTGAAGCGTCTGACATGATGCGTTCCTTGCAATCCTAAAATCAGTTCGGCCCGGCGGAATGCGAAGCCTTGTTCTCAGGATCATCAATGCTGCCTCATCGGGCAAAGAAGCGCATTTCCTCTGAAGCGGAGTGCGGGAAATATTCTCTCAAAGATTTGATGACTTGGAGCACACCCGGGAGCGGATGTTCGATATGGCAAAGGCGGGCAGCGCCTATGAAGCGCGCCGGGCAAGACGCAAGGGCAATCGGTCGCCTCCCGGCAGCGACGAGACGGTCGGCAGACCGCGCGCTTCCTGCGTGGCAAAGCCCAATCGGGTCAGGCAGGCCCGCGCCAGGGCCGCATTGCTGTCGACGACCACTAGTCCGGCCGGATCGTTGAGGCTGGCGGCCACCACGGACAGTTCGGTGCAGCCGAGAAGTGCCGCATCGGCGCCGGCCATTTGCGCGAGATCGAGAGCGCGCTCGGTCTCAGCCGCGGCTTCCGCAATCGAGCCTGCCTTTACGAGATTGATCGCGCTGTCGACGCGTTCCTGGAATTCCGCGTCTGCCGGAACGCAGACCTCGAACCCCGCCGGCGAAATCCTGTCCTGATAAAAGCCGGAGGCAAGCGTGCCCCGGGTTGCGAGGTTCGCAACTCTGCCCCGGTCCAGGCTCCGGCGGATCTCCGCCACTACCGCGTCGCCGATGTGGATGATCTCGGCGCGCGAGTTCGCCGCCAGCCTGTCGTACCAATGATGGGCGGTGTTGCAGGGCATGGCGATGCAGGCAACGCCGAGCGCGTTGAGCGTCGAGACCGCAGCTTGCAGCGGCGCCAGCGGGCCATCATGGCCAGCTAGGATCGCTTCGGTCCTGTCAGGCAGTTGCGGCACGCTGAGGATGACGGAAGGCACATGCTCGTTGTCGCGCAGCGCCCCGGTCATCCGCGTCAGCTTGAAGTAGAAGTCGGCCGATGCGAGCGGCCCGAGACCGCCGATGATGCCGAGTTGCGGACGGATGCCGTCGTCGATCATCGGGCGGGCTCGGCTTCGAGCTCTTGCGCGACGGTTTCAGCAGCCTGCGCCGCTTCCCGGTGGCTGGGCGCGATCATTGCCGTGCTTGCGGCCACGGTGGAGACGCTGGACAGCGTCATCAGCGTGTCCACGGCCGCGTCCACCGCGACGAACAGGACGAACGCCGCCTCGAAGGGAAGCTTCAGATAGCCACAGACAATGGACATCTGCGACAGGATGAGCAGGCTGCCCATGCCGCCTGTCGTCAACGCCAGAAGCGCGGAGACGACACCGACAAGCAAGAGGTCCGGGATCGCCAGGGGATGGCCGTAGAGCTGGGCGATGAACAGGACGCCCGAGGTGTAGACCAGCGCCGGGCCGGTCCGCAGAAGCGCAGCCTGCAGGGGCACGAGCAGCTCGACGACCACCAGATTGAACCTCAGGCGCTCTGTCAAAAGGTTGATGACCCAGGGCAGCGAGGCGACCGTGGAGCGCGTTGTGATGGCCACCATCAGAAGCGGCTGAAGGGTCTTGATCGTGGCCCAGTAGCTTCGCCGCGAGCGTATGGCGATGACGGCAAACGCGCCGGCGAGGAATGTCACGCAGGAAAGGCCCATCACCAGCAGGTAGCCACCCATCAGCATCAGCGGCTTGATGCCGGTCGACGCGGTCTGGTCGGCGATCAGGATGAAGGTCGCGAAGGGCAATCCCCAGACGAACCAGTTGGTCAGCACCGTGCAGGCCTTGTACACCGCGTTGAGCGCCTGTGAGAGGCTGAGCGACGAGGGCTGGGGAATCTTGCCCATCGCGAGCCCGAAAAGCAGGCAGAACAACAGGACCTGGATGGTCTGGCCCGAGGCCAGCGCGTTGAAGACGTTGTTCGGCACCAGATCCAGGAAGATCGAATGTCCGCTGTTCGGATCCCCGGTCGACGGCGGCGGCTGGAAGGGGAATGCGAGATCGGTGGAGACGCTGCCTTGCGAATTGATGAACTCGCCGAGCTCGATACGCGACTGCGGGTTCTCGATCTGGCCGGGCTTGAGGATCAGCGAATATGTGCCGCTGACCAGCACGGCAAGGAACGACACGACCAGTACCGCTATGCCGACCTTGCCGAGATAGCGGACCGATTTCGGGTCCTGGACCATCGCGGTGATGGAGAAGATCACCGACGAGACCAGGTAGGGCAGGACGACCATCTTGAGGAAATTCAGGTAGACCTGCGCGATGGGGCTGATCGCATGGGCGAAGGCCGGGTAATAGAGGCCGCACAGGATCCCAGCCAGGATCATGATGATCGTCGTCGCCGGCGAGCGCAGGATGCGCTTTGCCGCCAGGCGCCAATCGAAAGGCATGGCTGCGGCTACATCCGAGACGGCCATTGTCAGGCTTTGCTCCGCTGGCGATAACGCGCGATGATCTCGTCGGTGTTGAGGACCTGCTGGCCTCGCGCGAGATCGAGATAGAGATCGACGAAGGCCGCAAGATGCGGGTTGTCCGGACTGATGCCGACGGCGATCGTGTCGACCTTGTCGGTCAGCGTGATCGAGCGTGCGACCACCGTCATCGACGGATCGTCGACCATCAGCTTCTTGATCTCGAAATCGTCGCGATAGGCGAGGTCGATCGTGCCGTTGCGGATCGCATCGATGACCGTGTTCCAGCCGGCGAAGCGCTGGATCGTGGCGTGCGGAAACGTGGCGGCCGCGTAGGTGGCGAAGGACGAGCCTTCGATCACGCCGAGATCGCCGGAGAAATCACGGATGATCTGTTCAGCCGGCTTGCCCTGCGTGAT
Source organism: Mesorhizobium sp. CA5 (assembly GCF_020165105.1). Classification (NCBI taxonomy): domain Bacteria; kingdom Pseudomonadati; phylum Pseudomonadota; class Alphaproteobacteria; order Hyphomicrobiales; family Phyllobacteriaceae; genus Mesorhizobium; species Mesorhizobium sp. CA5. The sequence continues at coordinate 191,169 of NZ_JAIUHJ010000006.1, forward strand.
GCGCGCCAGGTTGACGCGGTTCGCCAGCAGCCCCTGGTGCAGCATGGCGTAAGGCCGCGAATAAAGGATCGAGCGGCCGCGCCGGAGGGTGCGGCTGAGCTTGCCGATCGCCAGGTCCGCCTGGCCGGACGTCAGCTGCTGCACCATAGCGTCGAAGGTCCCGGCTGATCGGTCGAACACCGGTTCGACGCCGAGTTCCGCGGCTATGCCACGCGCCAAGTCCATATCGATGCCGCTGTCCCCAGAGCCGTCGGCCGGGAAGAAAGGATCGGAAGCGAAGGCCGGCATGGCGATGCGTAGCTTGTTGTCGCTGACGATACGCTTGGGAGCGTCTTGCTCCTGGGCCGGCGTGGCCAGGGCTTGCGCCTGCGCGAGCAGCAGCCCTCCGCCTCCGGCTGCAAACAGCGTGCGACGTGTAAGCGGCATGCGCATTTCTCTATCGTGCAGGAGAACCGGACAACAATTCTGACCGATGCGCAGTATGCACGCCGAAGTTAAGTAAAGGTATCTTTTGTTTTGCGTTTTTTTACATTGCAGACGGCCGAAATGGCCTCAGGAGGCATGCAGACTTTCTAAAATAAACGAGTCCGCGGCGGGGCGTGTTGTTGCCCGGTTCGTGCGAGGGATCGTCAGAACGTCTCGACCCAGGGCCTCAGCTCGACCTCGAAGCTCCACGCGCTGCGATGCTGGCGATGGACGGCGAGATAGGTCTCGGCGATCGCATCGGGCGAGAGGCGACGATCCGGCCGGTCGGACTCGGGCGCCTGCCCGGCCGGCTCGATCTGACCGTCGATGATGAAATGCGCGACGTGGATGTTCTTCGGGGAAAGCTCGCGCACCATCGATTGCGCCAGCCCGCGCAGGCCGAATTTCGGCATGGCGAAACCGGCCGAGCCGGAGAAGCCCTTGAGGCTTGCCGTGGCGCCGGTGAACAGGATCGAGCCGGAACCACGTGCAAGAAGCCGGCGCGCCGCCTGCTGGCCGACAAGGAAGCCGCCATAGGCGCCGACGAGCAGGGCTTGCTTGACCGCTTGCGCGTCGAGCTCGGCGATTGGGCCGCGCGTACGGCCGCTGGCGTTGAAGACGGCAATTTCGAGGGGACCTGCCTTGTCGGCCGTCTCGAAGAGGCGCTCCACGGAGGCTGCGTCCGATACGTCTGTTTCGAGGGCCTGCGCGCCGGTTTCCTTGACCAGCGCGGCCAGTTTGTCGACGTTGCGGGCGGCAAGGACGACACGGAAATCCTGCTTGGCGAGAAGTCGCGCCAGTGAGGCGCTTAACCCGGAACCGGCGCCCGCGATCACTGCAACATTGGCTGCCATGGTGTTCCTCCTTACGATAATCTATCCGGGCAGTCGCCCGGCCGATGGTCTTGTTCGCAGCCTCGCGCCTTCTTCGACGAGAGGCAAGAACGGCGTTGCTCCGCTTTCACCATTCGATGCAAAAGCCGTCGGTCTACGCGCCGGCCTGCTCGGGTGTAGCGAGACACTTGCCTGCCGGGCCGATCCGTCAGACACGTGAATGAAGGGCGATTCGAGGAACGACCATGGAACCAATCTGGGCTGTCGGCCTGATGACCGGCACGGTACTCGATGGCAATATCGACGTGGCGCTGATCAAGACGGACGGCGAGCGCATCGCCGACACCGGCACCTACACGCTGGCCCCCTATCCGCAATCGATCCGCGCCCTGCTGGAAGAAACGCTGCGCCAGGCGCGCGCCTGGAATTTCGAAGGGCCGGAGCCGGCGATTTTTCGCGAAGCCGAGGAGGCGCTGACGCGCGCGCAATCGGCGGCGGTCAGAGATCTGGTCGAGAGCCAGGGGATGAGCATGGCCGATATCGGCGTCGTCGGCTTCCACGGCCAGACCGTGCTGCATCGCGCCCCGCAGCCGGGACGCATCGGCCGCACCCGCCAGCTCGGCGATGGCGAGCTGATGGCCTCGCTGCTCGGCACCAAGGTCGCCTATGATTTCCGTTCGGCCGATGTCGCGGCCGGCGGGCAAGGCGCGCCTTTGGCCGCCGCCTATCATGCCGCGTTGCTTAAAGAGGCGGACGCCAGCGGCGACACCGCGGTGCTCAATCTCGGCGGTGTCGGCAACATCACATGGTGGGACGGCAAAGACGCAATCGTCGCCTTCGACACCGGTCCGGCCAATGCGCCGGTCAACGATTTCATCAAGTCGAAAGGCCTGGGCGAGATGGACCGCGACGGCAGGCTGGCCGCCGCAGGCAAGGTCGACGAGGAACGGCTCGCCAGGCTCTTGCAGCATCCGTACCTGACGAAGCCTTATCCGAAATCGCTCGACCGCTTCGACTTCACCGCGGCGATGGCCGAAGGGCTGAACGCCGAGGACGGCGCTGCGACGCTGACCGCCTTCACCGTCTCGGCCGTCGGCAAGGCGCTCGACCTGTTGCCGCGTCGCCCGAAGCGGCTCGCGGTCAGCGGCGGCGGCCGTCACAATCCGACGATGATGGCAATGCTCGAAAGCCGCGCCGGCGTCGAAGTGGTGCAGGCCGAGACGCTCGGATGGAAGGGCGACGCCGTCGAGGCGGAATGTTTCGCTTTCCTCGCCGTGCGCGTGCTGCGCGGCCTGCCGATCAGCTTTCCGAGCACCACCGGCGCGCCAAAGCCGATGCGCGGCGGAAAACTGGCGGGCTGATCAGGACGACAGTTTCTTCTGCAGGAAGATACGGCTGCGGCTGGTGGGGAAGTCAGGCAGCGTGCCGAACGGTTGATAGCCCTGGCGCCGGTAAACCTTCTCGGCGATCGGATTAAAAGTGTCGATCCAGGCGCCGTGGCAGCCGCGCGCGGCAGCCTCCTGTTCGGCCGCGTCGAGCATGCTGGCGGCAACGCCTTTTCCGCGCAGTTTTTCGTCGACCCACAGCCACTGCACGTAGAGCCAGCCCCAGGCGGTGTAGCCGGAAATACCGGCAACGAGGGCGCCGGTTTCCCCGCGCACGAAAACCGCGAGCGACTTTCGGCCTGACGCTCCGACATCGGCATCGTTGAAAGCGGTAAGGCTTCCACTCAGGAAAGCGAGGTCCTGCGGCGAGGGCTCGGCGGTGATCTCGAGACTCGTCTTCATCGGCTGCGACTCCGGTTCGCAAGCCAGCCTTAGAGCAATTCCAGGAAAAGTGCGAAACAGTATTCCGGACGCAAGCGAAGACTGAGGCCTGTTACCGAGGACCGACTGACCGCCACGCCGCTGCGCCCGCCGCCACCAGCATCAGTGCCGCCGCGATCAGCGCGCAATTGGCGAAGCCGAGGCCGGTGTAGAGCGGGCCGAAGCCTGCCGTGCCGACGGTGACGGCGAGATAGGTGACCGCGCTGTTCAAGCCCATGATGGTGCCGCGCCGCGACGGGTCGAGCGCGGTGAGGCGCATGACCAGCACGTTCAGCCCGAAATGGTTGGCAAGGCCCCAGGCCGCGATCGTTGCGATCAGCAGGCCGAAGCCGCCGCTTGCCAGGGCAATCGCGACATAGACGGCGGCGACCAGCAGATAGGCAAAGGGCATGACGCGACGGGCGCCTAGGCGATCGATAACGCCGTCGAGCAAGGCGGCCGCGCCGAAGCCGAGACCATAGGCGACGGCCGCCAGGCCATTGGCGCTGACCGGCTCGCCGAGAGCTTCGTGGAGATGATCGCCGAGATAGCCATAGACGCCGTAGAAGGCGGTCATGAAGGCGCCGCAGGCAATGAGCAGCGGCAGGATGCCGGGAACGGCGAGCGCGCCAAGCGGCGACGGCGCGGGGCCGCTTTTCCTGGTATCGTGCAGCGAGCTCATCGCCAGACCGGCCACGGCCGCCCCTGCGAGCATTGCGACGGCCGCGAAGACGGCACGCCAATGGATGAGATCGGCAATCACGGCCGACAGCGAGACGCCGGCTACCATCGACAACGTCCAGCCGGTCAGCACGACGCCGATGGTGCCGCTCTCGCGGCCGGGCGGCGCGATCGCGGCCGAGCTGGCATAGATCGCCGGCATGGCAATACCGGCGGCGATGCCGGCAACGAGCTGGGCGGCCACCAGCATCGCCACTGTCGGCGCTAGGGCGCTGGCGACCAGCGCGATTGCCAGTAGCAGCAATGCGCCCTGCAGCATGCGGCGCGCGCCGATCCGGTCGATGTAGCGGGCAAGGAAGAGCGCGCTGGCCGACGTGCCGAGGCCGAAGGCGGCGGCAGCCGTCATCACCCCCGGCACGCTGGCGCCGAACGATGCGGCGACGGCGGGCGCGATCGGTCCCAGAACCAGGGAATTGGAGCCGATGACGGCGATGCAGCCGGTCAGCAGATAGGCGGCGGCCGGGATCGGCGCGCGCGGCGCCTCAGTCATAATTGCTGATTGATTGCTGTTCGACATATCATCATAATGGCCGAATTAAATTCCGCATCAATGGAGAATTTCCATATGGACGCAGAAACAGATGACATTCAGCGGAACAAGCATCCGGCCCGGGAGGTCGACCCTATCGACCGAAAGATATTAGGCGTCCTGGTCGAGGACGCGACCATCAGCTATGCCGAGCTCGGTGAGCGCGTCGGCCTGTCGGCGCCGGCGGCGCATGAGCGGGTCAAGCGGCTGAAGCGCAGCGGCGCCATCCGCGCCACATCGGCGATCATCGATCCGAGGGCGGTGAAGAAGCCGCTGCTTGCCTTCGTGCATATCGACACAAGGGGCTGGGGCAAGACGCCGGAGCTGATGGCGGTCTCGAAATATCCGGAGGTCGAGGAGATCCACACGGTCGCCGGCGACACCTGCATGCTGCTCAAGGTGCGCACCGAGGACACGCGCGCGCTGGAGGGCCTGCTGGCCCGTCTCTACGACACGCCCGGCGTCACCTCGACGCGCAGCTATGTGGTGCTCTCGACTTATCTCGAGCGGCCAGTGCAGCCCGAGATCACCAACGAATGGCCGGCACCGAAACATATGGCGACACCGGTTTATTAAGTCGCGGTGAGCTGGCGGCGCGTGGAACGCGCCAGCAGGTAAAACGCCGCGACATGCGTGATCATCAGCAGCGGCACGTAGAGGATGGGGATCGCGTAAGCCGCGCCCAACTGTCCGGCATGGCCCGGAAGGTCGAGCGCGACGCCGTGATAGTAGTCGACGACGATGTCCACCACGCCTACGAGGTTAAAGGTCACGACCAGCGGCCAGAAGATCACAGGCCTCGCGACGGTGAATAGCGCCATCGTGGCGAGCAGGCCGGTGGCGAAGTCGCCATAGGCGGCGAAGCTTGCGAAGGCAGGTGCAAGGTCGGGGCCGACGACGCCCGGGATGAGGAAGACGAGCCCGAAAAAGCGGAAGCTGTGCAGCGTTGCGATGGCGCGCTGCGCCTCTATCGGCTCCACCGACCTCAGCCTTGGCCAGATATAGGCGGCGAAGCAAAGCAGCCACGGCACGTAGCCGAGCACGAGATGGATGTTGAAGATCATCGCAGGTGACATCTTCGCCCCGATCAAACCTTGGCCGGAACGGCCTCGAACACTGCCGTCAGAATGCCCAGCCGTCCCTCCATGAGATTGCGCCCGAGATTGGTGGCGAAGTCGGCGAAACCCTGGCCCATGACGACGCCGAGATTGAGCGACGGCGGCGGGCCGGAGGCACGGAGCTCGGCGAACCAGGCCTTGGCGGCAGCCGTGTCGTCGCGGCGGACGAGCGTGCCGAAGCCGGCGGCTTCGATCGCCTCGCAGGTCGCCTCGGCCGTCAGCAGGAAGCTTTCGCGCGGCGTCTTCGCCCAGGGCACCGGATAGAGCGGATCGCCGCCATTCAGCACGACGTCGAAGGTCGCGAATTTTCCACCCGGTTTCAGCACGCACCTTATCTCGCGGTAGAGCAACGGCCGGTCGGCGATGTTCATCGCCACATGCTGCAAGAGCGCGGCATCGAAACGGCTGTCTTCGAAAGGCAGCGCCAGCGCGCTGCCGGCTTCGAACGACACTTTGTCGTCTTGGCCGGTGCGCGTGGTCAGATAGCGCGCGGCTTCGACGAAGGGTTCGCTGAGATCGACGCCGGTCACCGCGCAGCCATAGGTCTCGGCAAGAAACCTGGCCGGCCCGCCGACGCCCGATCCGACGTCGAGCACGAACATGCCGGCGGTGATGACGGCAAGGTTGGCGAGCTCCGCCGTCGCGGCCAGCCCGCGGGTATGGAACTGGTCGAGGGTCGCCAGTTGTTCGGGCTTCAGCCGCTGTTGCTCAGGCCCAAACACCGCCAGTGCGTTCTTCAATCGATCGGTCAAGCCTGTCCCGCGATAGTGATCGCGCACGCGATCGAGTTCATCGGTCATTGCCACTTCCCTTCAGGCTTCCAAAGTCATGGAAGAAATACGGCCGCTTTCCGCGAACCACTATCCACGATAATGTCGATGGGTCATGAAGCAGAACTTCACAGTCAGGCACGGCGCGCTCGACGGCGTCGAAGCATTCCTGAGCGTCGCAAGGCATCGCAATTTCCGCAAGGCGGCCGCCGAGCTCGCCGTCACGCCGTCAGCGATCAGCCAGGCGATACGAACGCTCGAGGCGCGCATCGGCACCGCGCTGTTCATCCGCACGACTCGCAGCGTCGGCCTTACCGAAGCCGGCGAGCGCTTCTTCGCCCGCGCACGGCCCGCCTTCGAGGAACTGATCGCGGCGAGCGAGATCGCGCGCGGGATGGGCCAGCGGCCGGCGGGGCTCTTGCGCCTCTCGGTACCGCCGGCCGTGGTGCCGATGCTGCTGGAGCCGATGGTCGCCTCCTTCTGCCAGACCTATCCCGAGATCGAGCTGGAGATCGTCGCCAGCGGCGAGCTCGCCGATCTCGCCGCCGAGGGATTCGACGCCGGCATCCGGATGGGCGACTTGATCGCGCCCGACATGGTCGCGGTCCGTCTGACGCCCTCCTTTCCGATGGCGGTCGTCGGCAGTCCGGACTACTTGCGCCAGCGCGCTGCGCCCGAGCGCATCGAGGACCTGCGCGACCATGCCTGCCTGCGCCTGCGCCGCTCGAATGGTTCGGTCGCGCCCTGGTCCTTTGTCGACGGCAACAAGTCCGTCGAGGCAATCGTGTCGGGACCGCTCATCGCGCACGACTATCCGTCGCTGCTCGGCGCGGCGATCCAGGGTGTCGGGCTGGCGCAGGTGCCGGGCCCGATCGCCGAAGCGCCGATCGCCGACGGGCGACTGCAGGCGCTGCTCGGCCGCTTCGAGGTAACCACGCCGGGCGTTTTTCTCTATTATCCGGAAAGGCACCAAGTGTTGCCCAAGCTGCGCGCTTTCATCGACCACATCAGGCAGCCGGGCGGCGCTGACGCCGCCCCGAAGCGATCAGGCAGGCGGCGGCAAAGCTGACGCTTCGAAGGCCCGTGAAGGCGGTTAAGTCAGGCAATAATCCGCTCGTCCGAACAGAGCGGCTTCGGCGATGCCGGCCGCATGCGCCGCGCTTTCATGAGGAGCTTCGGCCCACCGCCGCAAGCGATCCGGCGTGCGGGGGCGCGAAGGTAACGCTTCTAAACCCTTATCCCTTGTGCCACGCAAGCATTCTGCGGATCTCCTCGCGTTTTTCTTCCGACAGACCCGAGAGTAAGTCCTCGTCCAGATATCCTTGCCGGATGAGAGTTGCGAAAACGACGGTCAGTTGCGAATAGCGATAGTCGAACGTCCGATCCAAATCGCGACGTTGCTCCTTCAGATAGTCCTCGACCTCCCACATCTCGGAGGGTGTGGTCGCGGCGTTCGCCCGTCTTTTGAATTCGGTCATGATGCTGGCCAGTGCCCTCTCAAGGGCCTTGTCATATGCGGCGCGGGCAACTTTCTTTTCAGAGGGCGACCAACTAAGCTCATTCAAGGTCATAGGACATCTTCCACGAAGGAGTCGGGCAGTGGATATTATCCTAACCGGGTCGCCTTTGTGACCTGTTTTCCGCTTCGCCGCACCTTGGCGGAACACCGCACATGGCGGCCATCATTCTGCGGAACGAGCCGCGATCAGTGATCGGATACGTTCCGCATCCGACTGCGTGACCGGATTGTAGACGATCATGCCGAGTTCCGGGCGGCCGTCGACCGCGAAGACCGAGAACTCCAGCTCGATCAGCCCGATCTCGGGATGCCGCAGACGCTTCACGCCCTCACCATGCGCCGCAACGACGTCATTGTCGCGCCACAGTGCCGCGAACTCGGGGCTCACCCTGGAAAGCTCCTCGACAAGTTCCGCGACCTCCGCGCCGGCGCCGGCGCGGACGGCGTCGGCCCTGAAGGAGCCGACCACGAAACGCGCGACACTCTGCCAGTCGTCCTGCGCATGGCGCACGCGCGGATTGCCGAACATCAGGCGCAGGATGTTGCGTTGCTCGCGCGGCAGCTTGGAATAGTCGGTCAGCATTGCCGCCGCGGCACGGTTCCAGGCCACCACATCCCATGTCGCGGTCTTGATGATCGCCGGACTGGGGTCCAAGGCATCGAGGACGCGCTGGAGGCGCGGCGTTACGCTGTCCACGCTCTTGTAGCGAACTTCCGGAGGCCGCCCGAGACCCAGCATGAACAAATGCTCGCGTTCGGGCTCGGTCAGCATCAGCCCGGTCGCGATGCGGTTCAGCACGTCGGCGGACGGCGCGCCGCCCCGCCCCTGCTCCAGCCAGGTGTACCAGGTCGGGCTGATATTGGCGCGCTGCGCCACCTCCTCGCGGCGCAACCCTTGTGTGCGCCGGCGCCCCATGGCGAAGCCGAAGGCGGCGGGGTCGAGGCGCATGCGGCGATCTCGCAAAAAGGTGCCAAGCTTGTTGGTCGTTTCGAGCGCCATCGCGATCCTGTTGACCATTATACCATGATAAAGTCACTACTTTAACAGAATGATTTATAGCGCAAATAAGGCCTCCGAACAACCACAGGAGACCCTCCCATGCGTGTATTCCTTACCGGCGCGACCGGCTTCATCGGTTCCAGGATTGTGCCCGAACTTCTTGCCGCCGGCCATAAGGTGCTTGGCCTGACCCGCTCCGATGCCGGCGCGCGGTCGCTTGTCGCCGCAGGCGCCGAGCCGCATCGCGGCGACCTGGAAGACCTCGACAGCCTGCGCGATGGCGCGGCGAAATCGGATGCGGTGATCCACACCGCCTTCGACCACAATTTCTCGAATTTCGCGGCGAATTGCGAAAAGGACAAACGCGTCATCGAAGCGCTGGGCGGCGCGCTGGCCGGCTCGGACCGGTTGTTTATCATCACGTCGGGTGTGGGCATGGGATCCGCCGAACACGGACAGCCGGCGAGAGAAGATGTATTCAATACCGACCATCCCAATCCGCGTATCCTGTCGGAGCTCACCGGCGCGGCGATGGCCGAGAAGGGCGTCAAGGTGTCGGTGGTGCGGTTGCCGCAGGTGCATGACACGGTGAAGCAGGGCCTGATCACACCGCTGATCGCGCAGACGCGCGCCAAGGGCGTGTCCGCCTATCTTGGCGAAGGCCGCAACCGGTGGTCGGCGGCGCATGTGCTGGACGTCGCGAAGCTATACCGTCTGGCGCTGGATAAGCAGGAAGCCGGCGTTCGCTACAACGCCGTCGCGGAGGAAGGCATCCCGGTGCGCGAGATCGCGGAAGTGATCGGCGCCGGTCTCGACGTGCCGGTGGTCTCGCTCTCGCAGGAAGAGGCAGCGGACCATTTCGGATGGCTTGCCATGTTCGCCGGCCTCGACATGCCGGCGTCGAGCGAATGGACGCGCGCGCATCTCGGCTGGCAGCCGACCGGACCCGGCCTCATCGCCGACCTCGAGCGGATGGATTATTCGCAAGCCGCCGCAGCCTAGCCTGGTCCTCCGGCGGTTCAGCGACCCGGCTGAACCGCCGTTCGCTCTAAGCTCGAAGCAGATCCGCCAGGCTGTCGGACTTCTCCACCTTGTCGGTGAGATCCAGCCCCGACAGCAGGTCGACCAAATGGCTGTTCATCAAGGCGGCGGCGTCGGCGCTGTCGCCGGCCTCGATCGCGTCGACCAGCGCGTGGTGGGCGTGCTTCTCGCAGGTGGCGTCGCGGCGCTTCCAGTAGAGCGCGATGATCAGCGAGGAGTGCGAAACGAGATCGCGCACGAAGTTGGTGAATACCGAATGCGCGGCGATCTCGGCGATGCCGACGTGGAAGCGCGCCGACAGCATGATGGCGTCACTGTCGCGGCCGGCGTGCAGCGCGTCGTGCTCCTTCTCCAGGTGTGACCGCAATTGCACGATATCGGAAGGCACCGCCGTCCTGGCGGCGAGCGCGGCCACCTTGGGTTCGATCAGCGCCCTCGCCTCGAACACTTCCCGCGCCTCGATCTTCGATGGCTGCGCGACGAAGGCGCCGCGATTTGGCTCCAGCCGTGCTAGCCGGTCATGGGCAAGGGCCTGCAGCGCGGACCGGACCACCGTGCGGCTCACCGAATAGATCGAGGCCAGCTCGTCCTCCGGCAATTTGGTGCCCGGCGCGAGACGATGGCTGACGATGGCGTCCCTCAGCCCATAATAGATCGGCGACCAGCGCGCAGCCGGCTTGTCGTCTCGATCTTCTTCCTTGAGTACCGTCAACATGCTTTCAATGCGCGGGCCCGAAATGGCCCGATCTGCCCCCCAAATCGCCGGCAGCCCGTCCAATCTAGTACCGCTCGCGCGGCGGTCAATCCCACCTGCCCGGGCGCCGGCGGGTCGTCCGGCAGCATGAAGCCGCCTAGACAACCTCCGTGGGCGACAGCGGTGCGAACATGCCGGCGAACCGCTTGCCGCGCGGCGCGGCATAGCCGCCGATCTTCGATGTCCTCAATCCCACCTTGCACAGGCTCTCGGCTAGCGTGACGGCGCAGACGACGCCATCGAGCACGGGGACCCCATGTTCCTCCGACAGGCTGTTGGCAAGGTCGGCCATGCCGGCGCAGCCAAGCACGATGGCTTCGGCGCGATCCTCGCCTATAGCGCGGGCGATCTCCTGCGATATCTTGTGCCTTGCATTCGAGCCCGGACGCTCGAGCTCGAGCACGGCGACTTCCGACGAGCGCACCTTGGCGCAGCGCGAGGCGAGACCGTATTTCGCCAGATTGTGCTCGATTGCGGGCACCGATCGAGCAAGCGTGGTGACGACGCTGAACTTACCCGCGATGAGGCTCGCCATATGGAACGCCGCCTCGCCGATGCCGATGACGGGGGCTCCGCTGGCACAGCGCGCCGCGTCGAGCCCGGTGTCGTCGAAACAGGCAATCACATAGGCATCGGCCGCCGGCGCCTTGCTCATCTCGGCAATGATGCCCGGCACGGCGAAGACCTCGTCGAAGTAGCCTTCGATGCTTGGCGGACCATCGGCCGGATTGACCGCCATGACTTCGGTTCCCGCGGAGGCGACGCTTTGCGCCGCCTCGCAGATCTTGGCGGTCATCGAGGCGGTCGTGTTGGGGTTGATGACGAGAATGCGCATTGAATCAGCCTCAGATCTCACCACCGAGATAAAGACGCTTGACCCGGTCGTCGGTCAGCAATTCGGTGGAGTTGCCGCTCAGCGCGACACTGCCGGTGGTCAGCGCATAAGCGCGTTGCGAGATACGCAGCGCCATGCGCGAATTCTGCTCGACCAGCAGAACGCTGACCTTCTCATCGTGGTTGATGGCGACGATCGAGCGGGCGATGTCCTGGACGAGTTTTGGCGCGACGCCGAGCGACGGCTCGTCAAGCAGGAGGAGCTTCGGCTTCGCCATCAGCGCACGACCGATGACCAGCATCTGCTGTTCGCCGCCGCTCATCGTGCCGGCGGCCTGCGAGAAGCGCTCCTTCAGCCGCGGAAAGCGCCCCAACACCATCTCCATCGACGCGGCGATCTCGGATTTGCTGGTGCGGGTGAAGGCGCCCATCAGGAGGTTGTCCCTGACCGACATGAAGGGGAAGACGCGGCGCCCTTCCGGCACCATGGCAATGCCCATCTTGACGATCTCGTCGGGGGCGGCGGCGTCGATGCGCTTGCCGCCATAATGGATCTCGCCTGACCTGATCTTGCGCAAGCCGGTGATGGCGCGAAGGATCGACGACTTGCCGGCGCCGTTGGCGCCGATCAGCGCGACGGTCTCGCCCTCGTTGACCTCGAGCGAGACGCCTTTCAGCGCATACACGTGATCGTAATAAAGCTCGACATTGGCGAAGTTCAGGATCTGGTTCATAGGCCGATCGCCTCGTCTTCGCTGCCCAGATAGGCTTCGATCACCTTCTCGTTGGCCTGGATTTCCGACGGCGTTCCCTCGGCGATCTTCTGCCCGAAATTGAGGACCACGATGCGGTCGGAAATCTTCATCACGGCCGGCATATCGTGCTCGACGAGCAGGATGGTGAGGCCAAGATCGCGCAGGCGCCGCACCATCGCCACCATGCGCATCGTCTCGTCATGGTTCATGCCGGCGAAGGGCTCGTCGAGCAGCAGGATCGAAGGATTGGTCGCAAGGCCGATGGCGACACCCAGCGCGCGCAAATGGCCGTGCGGCAGGTTGCGGGCGGTCTCATTGGCGAGCGAGGAGAGGCCGAGCAGCGCCAGGATTTGGTCGGCGGAGGCGCCGAAGGCCGCTTCGTCCGCCTTCGCCGCACCGGTGCCGAGGAAGAAGCCGAAGAGGCTCGCCTTGGAGCGCAAATGATGGGCAATGATGACGTTGTCGCGCACGCTCATGTTCTTGAAGATCGTCGTCTCCTGGAAGGTGCGCACCACGCCCCTGCGCGCGGCGATATGCGGCGCCATGCCTGAGATGCGTTCGCCCTTCAGGCGCACCTCGCCCGTCGTGGGCTTGAGGAATGACGAGATCAGCTTGAACAAAGTCGACTTGCCGGCGCCGTTGGGGCCAATGACGGACAGGATCTCCTTCTCGCGCACCGAGAAGGAGACGTTGTTGACCGCGACGAGACCGCCGAAGCGCTTGGTGATGCCTGAGACTTCGAGCATTTCGGCCATGGCTCAACCCTTCTTCCGGGTCGTTTCGGCGAGGCTGAGCAGGCCGTTGGGCAGCACCAGCATCAGGACGATCATCAGGCCGGAATAGATGAGCAATTGGAATTGGCCGGTCTGGAACAGGAGGTCCCAGCCGAAATAGAGCACGAGTGTGCCGAGCATCGGCCCGAACACATAGCCGAGGCCGCCGAGGAAACAGTTCAGCATGAAGTTGACGGAATCGGTGACCGTGAAGCTCGACGGATAGATCGATTGCGAGATGGCGGCGAAGATGGCGCCGGCCACGCCGCCGAAGAAGGACGACACGGCGTAGGCGATGATGCGCAGATAAGCGATGTTGACGCCGATCGAGGAGGCCAGTTCCTCATTCTGCTGCAGCGACTGGCAGAGCTTGCCGATGCGCGAATTGACCAGGCGGTACATCACCCCGAAGCAGATCACCATTAGCGTGACCGCCAGAAGATAGAAGGCAAGCCGCGAATTCTGCAGCGTGGCGAAATCCGGAATGATGGTCAGGCCGAAGACCGACAGCGCGCCGGGCAGCGGGATGCTGACGATGCCCTTGGCGCCGTTGGTGATCGGCAGCGCCAGCGCGAGCAGCCGCGCCACCTCCGTCAGCACCAGCGTGACCATGGCGAAATAGACGCCACGCAGCCGCAGGATCGGCAGGCCGATCAGCACGCTCGCAGCGGCGCAGAACAGGCCTGCGACAGGAAGCGTCAGCCAGAACGACCAGCCATGGTTCATCACCAGTATGGCCGAGACGTAGCCGCCCATCAGCGCATAGGCACCCTGGCCGATGTTGATGCGGCCGATATAGAAGGTGAGCCAGACACCTGCGCTGGCGATGCTGAGCAGCGCCACCGAGGTCAGCGTGTAGTAGATATCAAAACGGCCGCTTGCCGAGATCGCGGCCGGCACGGCGATGAAGACGATCGCCAGGAAGGCCGCGACCCATGCGATTTTCATGTTGCGGTTGCGGGTCATGGCGCCATCAACCCCACGGCTTGCCCATCAGCCCGTTGGGACGGACCGACAGAAACACCATCAGGGCAGCGAATATGACGAGGTAGGTCACGTCGCCATATTCGCGCAGCACGGTGAGCCCGACCGACTCCATCATGCCTAGGATGAAGCCGCCAGCGATCGCGCCGCCGACGACGCCGGCGCCGCCGATCATCACCATCAGGAAGGCCTTGATCGAGATCGGCCCGCCAATGCCCGAGTTGACGCCGGTGATGGTGACCAGCAGCCCGCCGACGGCGCCCGCGAGCATGGCGCCCATGGCAAAGCCGATCATCGAATAGCGATCGACGCGGACGCCCATCAGCTGGGCCGCGACGCGATCCTGGGCAAGCGCGCGCATGGCCCGCCCAACCCGGCTGTACTGCATATAGAGCACGAAGGCGGCGATGAAGACGATCGCCAGCACGCCGACGACCATACGATCGTAAGGCATGATGATGCCGGCATCGTTGAAGACGCCCTTGACTATCTTGGGAACGCCGCGCTGCTTTTCGCCGAACAGAAGCAGGATGACGGCGTCGAAGAAAAAGGCCGTCGCGGCAGCGAGCAGCATGGTGCTCTCCTCGCGGTGACTTCGCCTGATGACGGTGCGGAAGAGGAATTTCTCCATCAGCGCGCCGATGACGGCGAGCGTGACGCCAGAGGCGAGCAGCGCGACCACGAAAGGCAGGCCGAGCTGGCCGTAGACAGTGTAGGTGATGAACCCGCCCAGCACATACATCTGCCCGTGAGCAAAATTGAGCACGTTCATCAGGGCGAAGATCAGGGTCAAGCCCAGCGCGATCAGCGCGTATTGGGCACCGAGATACAATCCGTTGGCGATGACCTGTTCCATGGATACCTTCGATCTTCCGCGGGGTCCGGCCTATCGGACCCCGCGGCAAGCTGGAGGAATGACGCTCGAAGGTGGCGCTAGTCGACGGAACCGACGAACAAGGTCTGGAAAGCGCCGTCCTTATATTCGTTGACCACCATCGGCACCGAAAGCTGGCGCTTCTGGCCGAAGGAGGTCATGCCGACATAGCTGAGCTTCGCGTCGCCCTTCAGGAAGGGATTGGGCGCCGAGAAAGTGTCCATGGTCTTCTTGAATTCCTCGACGTTGTTGATGGCCGCCGGATTGGCCTTCAAGGTCTCGATGATGTATTCGAGCGCATAGACCTTGGTGTTTGACTCGTCGTTGTATTCGCCGAACATCTTGGTGTAGCGGGCGACGAATTCCTTCATCGCGTCCGAGGCGATCTCCGGCGTGGAGGCGCCGCCGACGGAGATGAAGCCGTTGGCGTATTCGCCGGCGCCCTCTTCCAGGACCTTGGCGTCCTGCGCGGTTTCCGTCGAGATCAGGCCTTCATAGCCGAGCTCGCGGGCGGCGCGGATGAGCAGCGGCGCGTTGGCCGGGGCCACGCCGGACAGGACGAGCAGGTCGGGCTTCAAGGCGACGATCGGCGTCAGCACTGGCGTGAAGTCGCGGGTGTCATTCTGGTAGGTGTCGTTCTGGGCGACGACTTCCAGTCCAAGTGCCTTCGCCGCCTCGACGCCGCTGTCGCGCTGGCTGAGCGGGTCGGATTCATTGGCCGCGACAAAGGCGATCTTCTTCACGCCTTTGTTTTCCTTGAGATATTTGTAGATCGCAGGGCCTGACTGATAGTTGGCGATCATCCCGAGCACCGCATTGGAGGCCGGCTTCTGGTAGAGCGCCTTGGGGAAAGCGTAGGGAAAATAAATGATGCCGTTGGCCTCGGCGACGGGGCGCACCGCGGCGGCGCCGTCATCGACATTCGGCCCGACGACATAGTGGATGCCTTCCTGCGCCATCTTCTCCATGCCGGCGATGGCGCGCTTGGGATCCTTCTGGTCGTCGAAGGTCACGATATTGATCTTGTAGGTGTCGTTGCCGATCTTGACGCCACCTGTCTCGTTGATCCAGGCGGCGCGGGTCTGCATCGAGCGCACGTTCGACGTGCCCCAGGCGGCAGCGGGGCCGCTGGTAACGCCGACGAAGCCGATCTTCAGTTCCTTGTTTTCAGCCTGCGCGGACGAAATGCCGAGAGCGGCAAGCGCCAGGGTCGAGACGGCGCCGAGCGCCATTGATTTCAGAGTCGAGCGACGGTTGATCATAGTTTCAGTTCCCCTTGGTTATCGCGCTTTGTGTTTTGCTCGTAGGCTGCGCGTATAGCGTAAGGGAAACCGGCCGAGGTCGATTGTCAACATCTTTCTTCATTATTGTATACAATGTCTGGATCGACTGTGTGCGATGACCCGCAGACCCGCGAGAGGATCGGTATTCAAAAGAGGCCACGTCCGGCCAACACAGCCACCCCGGCGAACTCCGATAAGTTCGCAGAGACCATAACGCAAAGAGGGTCGAGGCTTGTCGAAAACGCTCCGAGGAACGCCGCCCCCAGGGAATCCTACTTCCCGCAATAGTTATCGTTGATGTAGTTCACCGCATTCGCGTCCGGTCCGACGCGGTGATACGCGCAGGCGCCCGCCGCCGTGGTGGTCATCTGCTGATCGTAATAGCGCGGACCGCCGAACAGCGTCTCGATGATGTCGTCGCTGGCTGGAACATAACGCTCCTGTTTGACGACGCGGTAGCGATGCTGTTCGCCAGCGGCGGCCGGGCCCGCCATCATGGCTGCTGCGGCAAGCACGAGCGCGGCGATTGCAAAATATTTCGTCATGGCAGCGACCTTCTGGCAATTCGGATCTGCAGCATAGCCAAAATCGCCAGTGGAACAAAAGTTCCCGTTTCGCACTCGCGGCCGGTGAGTTCCTCGACACAGAAATTTGTGCGATGCGCATCATGGATAGGGGAGCAGTTCGCGCTCGAGGTGTCGATCGATCGCCGCCACGTTCAGCAGCAGCATTTGAGCGACCAGCAAGGATGGGGTGCGACAAAAACCGCAGCCGAGACCAAGACTCCTGTATGTTCGCCCGATTGCGATCAAGGAATTAGGAAGGAGCTACCCCAATGGACTTGTTCAAACTGGATGGCGACGTCGCGCTGGTCACCGGCGCCGGCAGCGGCATCGGTCAGGCGATAGCGGTCGGCCTTGCGGAGGCCGGTGCCGACGTCGCGTGCTTCGGTCACGCCTCGAAGGGAGGGCTCGAGGCGACGGCGCAGAGGATCACCGCGCTCGGCCGCAAGGCGCTTGCGATAACCGGCTCGGTGACGTCGGAAACCGATCTTGCCGCCGCCGTCGAGCGTATCGAAAGGGAGCTCGGCGCGCTTACGGTTGCCGTCAACAATGCAGGTATAGGCGGCGCACACGCGGCCGAGACCTTGCCGCTGGCCACGTGGGAAGAACTCTACGGCATCAATGTCGGCGGTGTGTTCTTATCCTGCCAGGCCGAGGCTCGCGTGATGCTGCCGCGCCGCAAGGGATCGATCATCAACGTGGCCTCCATATCCGGCTCGATCGTCAACCGTGGTCTCCTCCAGGCGCACTACAACTCGTCGAAGGCAGCGGTCATTCACATGACCAAGAGCCTGGCGATGGAATGGTCGGACCGCGGACTGCGGCTCAACGTGCTCAGCCCCGGATACACGCTGACCCCGATGAACCGCAGGCCGGAAGTGGCCGAGCAAGTGAAGAACTTCGAGCGCGATACGCCCATGGGTCGCCTCGCGGCACCCGAGGAGATGATAGGCCCGGCGGTGTTTCTGGCCAGTCGAGCCGCGTCTTTCGTCACCGGCATCGATCTTATCGTGGATGGCGGCTTCGTGTGCTGGTAGCAGAAGCGAAGCGCGGCGCGCTTCGTACTTGAATCGAAGGACGTCGCGGCCCTTGCAAAGGGCCGCGGGAAACGCGTCGCGATCCGACCCGAAACCGGGATCCGCCGTTGCATTTGTGCCAGGTCGCCCGCCTTCTCAAGCGCAGCGGCCGGCAGTGGCTAGTTATGGTGGATTTCCGTGCCGAGCACCTTCAGACACTCACGAATGAAGGCAGCAAGTGCGGTCCACCCTTTGGCCGAAACCATCGTGCCGTCTACATAGGCGTCGGTGGGCGAGAGGTCGATATAGGTGCCGCCCGCAAGGGTGACCTCCGGCTCGCAGGCCGCCAGCGCACCGACCTTCTTGCCGCGCACGACACCATCCACCGCTATCAGAATCTGCACGCCGTGGCAGATCGTGAAGATCGGCTTGCCGGTCTCGTGGAAGTGGCGGACCATGGCCTGAACGCGCTTGTCGGTGCGGATGTATTCCGGTCCGCGGCCGCCGGCGCAGTAGACCGCATCATACTGGTCGATCTGCCTTTCCGCCTCCGAAAACGTCTTGTTGATCAGCGCGTAGTGTCCGGGCTTCTCGGTATAGGTCTGGTCGCCCTCAAAGTCGTGCAGCGAGGTCTTGATCCGGTCTCCGGCGTTCTTGTCGGGGCACACGACATGGATGGTGTGGCCTACGGCTTCCATGGCCTGCTGATAGACGAAGATTTCGTATTCCTCGGTGAACTCTCCGGTCAGCATCAGTATCTTTTTGGCTGGCATGGTCTTCCTCTCGGTTGCGTGGCAGTGCAAGGCGCGCCTTGGGTTTTGGGGATCGGATTGTGGATGTCAGCAAAGGCATGTTTCACCCGCTTGGAACGTCCGGCCGCCTATTCGAACGCAGGCAGGAGCCTGTCGCGCGAGTTCTCGATGTGCACCCGCATGGCCCTTCGCGCCGCGTTCGCATCGCCGGCTGCGAAAGCCGAGAGAATGGCTTCGTGCTCGTCGAGAGCCTCCTCGGTTACGCGCGAGTGGTACATCAGCCGGAAAATGTGAAAATGCGTGTGCTGGTGGTTCAGCGTCTCGCGGATGATCTCGTTCTGCGCGAACTCCATGATCTTGTCATGGAAGATCGCATCCTGGCGGGCGAAGTTGGAATAGCGAAGGCGCTCGTCCCTGCCCTCGCCGCGGGTCATGACCCCCGCCGCCTCTTGCAGGGCCGCCAGCCGGGCAGCGTCGAGGCTGACCGCTGCCTTGGCCGCGGCGGCAGGCTCAAGCAAAAGGCGCAATTCGTAAAGCTCGTCAAAACGCCGGCGTGTGATCTGCGGTGCGGCGCGATAGCCGATCAGATGGGTCTTGATCACCAGGCCTTCGCCTTCCAGACGCCCGAGAGCCTCGCGGATCGGCGTATGCGAGACATCCAGCTCCCGGACGAGATTGTCCACGGTTATGCGCGACCCCGGCGCGATCTTGAGCGACATGAGTTGCTGGAAGATCGCCTCGTAGACGTCTCCCGCGAGGCTGTTTGCGCGCTGGATTCTGCCCGTCCGCCGCGCGTCATCATCAAGCTTCACATCGGGGTTCTGCATCTTTTTGCCTCTTGACAGGAAGGACCACTAACACGATGCTCCGGCCAATTCAATCCTATATCCTATACGATTTTATAGCGGATACGCCTAAATGGAAGCGATGGATCGCCGATCCATACTGGAAGGGCTCACTCGATGACCTTGTTCGCCGCAGCGCGATTGCCGCGTGAAATCTTATTCGGCAAAGGCCAGCGCCAGGTGCTGCCGCAGGTCGCATCCAGGCATGGCAAGCGCGCGCTCGTCTGCACGGACGAGCGCTTCGCGGCAACGGCCATATTCGGCGAGATGATGGCCGCGCTGAGGAATACCTCGGTTGAAATCCTTGTCCATGACCGCACTCTGCCGGACGTGCCTCGGGACAGCGTCGCGGTCTGTGTTGCCGAGGCGAAGGATTTCAAACCCGACATGGTCGTTGGGATCGGTGGCGGAAGCTGCCTCGACATGGCCAAATGCGCGGCGCTGCTGATCAGTCATGGCGGCAGGCTTCAGGACTACTATGGCGAGTTCAAGGTCCCGGGCCCAACGCTGCCGCTGATTGCCGTGCCGACCACCGCCGGCACCGGCTCGGAGGTGACGCCCGTAGCCGTCATTTCCGATCCGGAGCGCCTGCTGAAGGTCGGCATTTCAAGTCCTCACCTCATCGCCGCCGTCGCGCTATGCGACCCGGAGCTGACCGCGACTTGCCCGCCCGCGCTCACGGCAATTGCAGGCGCCGATGCCCTGACGCACGCCATCGAAGCCTTTACGGCGGCGAGACGCGGAACCGATCCGACACTGCCGCAGCAGCACGTCTTTGTGGGCAAGAGCGCTCTCACCGACCATTTCGCGCTATTGGCCGTCAAGCTTCTTGGCCGCAGCCTGGAAAGGGCCTACCGGGACGGTGCGGACGAGGATGCGCGCGCCGATGTGATGATGGGCGCCTTGGCGGCCGGCTGCGCCTTCGGCACGGCCGGGACGGCCGCCGCCCATGCCGTGCAATATCCGGTTGGCGCGCTCACCCACACGCCGCATGGGTTGGGGGTGGCGACCATGCTTCCCTATGTGATGAACTACAACTTGCCCGCCGCCGCCAGCGAGTTTGCCGAGGTTGGTGCAGCACTCGGTCTTCCCCATGCCAACATTGAACTCAAGGACAGGGCTTCCGCGACCATCGCAGAGGTCTCACGGCTTTTCGGCTCGATCGGCATCACACGGACGCTGGCCGAGCTGGGCTTGCCTGCCGGCAAGATCGAGTGGACCGCCGAGCAGGCGCTCGGCATCGACCGCCTGATCAAGAACAACCCCCGCCCTTTCGACGCCGCCGCGATGCGACGGCTGGTGCAAGCGGCCTATGACGGCGATATGCCCGCCGTTCTGATGTGAAACAGGAGACACCTGATGAACGCTTCTCCAGGGCTTTTGGATGAGGAGGACGTCTCCGAATATGCCACGTTCTCACACGGGCTCTATATCGGCGGGCAATGGCGGCCCTCGTCGGACGGGCGCGTTATCGAGGTGGTCGATCCATCGACGGAATCCGTCATCGCGGCTGTTCCCGATGCTACGCTGGCTGACGCCGCGGCCGCCGTCGACGCCGCGGCCAAGGCGGCGGCTGCCTGGCGCGAAACTGCCCCACGCAAACGGTCGGAGATCCTGAGACGTTGCTTCGAACTGATGACCGAGCGGGCGGAAACGTTGGCCGTGCTGATTTCGTTGGAGAACGGCAAGGCGCTGCGCGATGCACGCGGCGAAGTCGCTTATGCGGCCGAGTTCTTTCGGTGGAACGCCGAGGAAGCGGTTCGCATCAGCGGCGAGTTCGGCCTTGCGCCTTCCGGCGCAAACCGCATCGTCATCGACTACCAGCCGATAGGCATATGTGTGCTCATCACGCCATGGAATTTTCCAGCTGCCATGGCCACACGCAAGATCGCGCCGGCGCTCGCAGCCGGCTGTACCGTGATCCTGAAGCCCGCCAGCGAAACGCCGCTGACTGCCTATGCGCTTGCCGCGCTGTATGAGGACGCCGGCGTCCCGCCCGGTGTCGTAAACGTTCTCACCACGTCCAATCCGGGACCGCTGACCGCTGCCATGCTCGCCGACCCGCGAGTGCGCAAACTCTCGTTCACCGGCTCCACCGGCGTTGGGCGCGTTCTTCTGGCCGAAGCAGCCAGGCACGTCATCTCCTGTTCGATGGAGCTTGGCGGCAACGCTCCCTTTGTCGTGTTCGACGACGCCGACCTGGAGGCAGCGCTCGACGGAGCGATGATTGCCAAGATGCGCAACGCCGGCGAAGCATGCACTGCCGCCAACCGGCTTTATGTCCAGGCGGGTATCCATGATGCGTTCGCGGAGGGACTGCGCAAGCGCATGGCCGCCCTCAAGGTAGGCCCCGGCACGGACGTCGAGACCGAATGCGGCCCGATGATCACTCGCAAAGCCATCGAGAAAATCGACCGGCTCGTCAAAGACGCGGTCCGTCGCGGTGCAAAGGTGCTGTGCGGAGGCGCAGCCTCGGATGACAAGGGCTTTTTCTACCCGCCGACGGTTCTTTGCGACGTTGCCCCGGATGCGGAGATGGCGCACGAGGAAATATTCGGTCCCGTCGCTCCAATCATGCGCTTCGACGATGAGGCCGAAGTCATCGCGCGCGCCAACGACACCGAATACGGGTTGGCGGCCTATATCTATACGCGCGATCTGGCCAAGGGCATGCGCGTGGCATCAAGGATCGAGTCGGGTATGATAGCGCTGAATCGGGGCCTGATGTCCGACCCTGCGGCTCCCTTCGGCGGCGTCAAGCAGAGCGGCCTGGGACGCGAAGGCGGGCAAAAGCACGGCATCAGCGAGTTCCTGGAAGCCAAATATATCGCCGTGACGATGTGAGGGCGCAGGCGTGACCAGGGATCCGTTTCGCATCCGCGACCACGTTACGGAGTTCGACGATATCGTCGCAGAGATCGTTCGCCGCAGCGCGGAGACCCGGGCGAAAATCCCGAGCGTCGCCGATATCGCCTACGGACCGGACGCCGCCGAAACCGTCGATCTGTTCTTTCCCCTGGGAAAACGCGATCGCCTGCCGGTGCACATGTTCATCCACGGCGGCTACTGGCGCATGTTCTCCAAGCGCGATTATTCCTATGTCGCGGACACGGTGACGCGGGCGGGCGCGATCGCGATCATCGTCGACTATTCACTGATGCCCTCGGTGAGGATGGCCGCCATCGTCGAGCAGGTGCGCCGAGCCAAGCGTTGGGTGCTCGAGCACATCGCCGAGCATGGCGGCGATTGCGGCCGCCTGACGGTCAGCGGGCACTCCGCCGGCGCCCATCTGGCGACGATGCTGTTCAACGATGACGGCCGATCATCAAGCGTTAAAGGCGCGCTGCTGCTTGGCGGCTTGTACGAGCTGAAGCCTCTGCAGACCTCCTTCCTTGCCGCCGAGATCGCCATAACGGACGAGGAGGCCGCCAGCCTGTCGCCGCTGACACATCGCTTCGATCCCGCCGTAGAGGTCGAGATTGCTGTTGGAGCCGAGGAAACGCCGCCGTTCCACAGCCAGGCCGAGGCATTTGCGAAGCATCTGCGAAAACAAGGGCTGGCAGTTTCTCAAACCGCCCTCTCCGGTGCCAATCACATGAGCAGCGTTCGCGACCTTGGAGTGAGTGGAACCGAGGCATCGGATCGTCTGGCCAAGCTCATCGCCACATAGAGCCCTATCCAGATACCGGGCCGCTGGCCTGCGAAGTGGAATGCTGCGCTCAATCCCGCTCAAGCGGCGCAGGCCGCAAGCGCGCCGGCTGCATGGGGCGGCTATGGCGACAAAAGCGTCAAATCGTAAGAGACCGTAGCCGCTCAAAAGTTCCCCGCCTTGAAGGCTGCCGTCGCCCGAACCATCAGATGCGCAAGCGTCTCCGGCGACCCTGCCGCGCGTCAGTCGCGCGATATGGACAGCCCGGCGAGAAGCGGCGCGTGCGCGGCAAGCCTGCGGGACATGAACTCGGTGAAGAGCCGCACGCGCTTCGTCTTGCGGGACTCCCCCTGCGTGAGAAGCCAGAGCGTTCCGTACATGTGCAGGTCGGTTCCCGGCACGCGCTTGGCGCGACAGAGAAACATTGTGCGCCTTCGAGCGCTTCATCCGCTCCTTGGGGACTGTCCACACCGCGGGCCCTTCCAAGGAAGGCAGCCAGGTCGACGAGGTCTAGCCAAGTCGCTGGCCGGCTCAGATCTCGAGCAGCGCATAGGGCCGGCCCGTCGGCTTCGCGACGTGCATGGCGACATTGTAGACTTTCGCGCCGCCGGGAGTTTGACCTTCGAAGGTGCCTCGATGCGCATGACCATGCACGACGGCGCTCACCTTGAACCGGTCGATCGTTTCGGCCAGCCGGGAAGAGCCGAGGAACGGGAAGATTTCAGGCGGCTCGCCAGCAACCGTTTCCGCGATCGGGGCGTAGTGAAGCACAACAAGTGTCCGCTTGGCGCGGACTTGCCGCATGGCGTTTTCCAGCCGCATCGCCTCGCTGACGCTCTCGGCCACCATGGCCTTGATTGCCGGCTCACCGAAGGACCCGAGCATCCTCGAGCCGAACCCGCCAACAAAACCTTTGACGCCGACAAAGCCGACTTCCATCAGTTCTGTCGCCTGTCCGTCGAGGAGGTAAACGCCGGCCTGGCGAAGTGTCGCCGCTATCTGCTCGGCGCAACCGGATTCGTAGTCGTGGTTGCCGAGCACCGCGACCACGGGAATCGAGCAGGCCCGGAGATCCTCCGCCAAAAGCTCGGCCTCCTTCGGCTTGCCGAGATTGGTGAGGTCCCCGGTAAGCACCAGGACGTCGGCTTCGCGCGAAACCTCGCCGAACAGGTCGCGATGGGAGGTCTGGGCATCTTCCTGAACATGCAGATCGCCCACCGCGGCGACTTTGATTTTGCCGTTTCCGTTCGTTTTGCTTGCCCTGCTTTGTTCAGCCATCGTGAAATTCTCCAACGCCGCCGACACCGGCAAAGCCCCATTCCTTGACATCGATCTCGTAGTCGACCTGCGACAGCAGTCGGCCGCGGCAGATCTTCATCCTCGGTGAAGGCAATTGCCGCTGCCTGGCGAGCCGGTCGAGCAGATCGTCAAGCAACCAGTCGGGAATGCGGTCGCGTTCGCTGGGATAGATCCAGCGGAAATTCAGCAACTGCATCAGCAGCACCTCCCAGTGGATGTCGAGATAAGACAGCAGCCTTTGCCAGTCGATCTGCTCATGTGCCTTGAGGATGGTATGGGCGATATCGGCACCGTCGTGCCGTCCCCTGTCCTGGATGAAGCATTTCGACCAGATAAGTTCCGTAGGTCCGATGATCCTGACCCGGCTGCCCAGCAGCTCGACCTGCCGGGCATGCTCCAGCCACTGGTCCTCGACCTGCATGGTGCCGTTGGCGGAAGCAAAGATCACGTCGAAGAAATGCGGACCTTCGAAGACCTTCCCCAGCCAGCGATCGTCCTCGATCACGACGGCGTAGCCGATATCCTTGAAATGGGCGAGGATGCGCGGACAATCGCCTGCCTTGCAGAAGATATCGAGGTCCTTGGTCTGGCGCACGACGCCGGTATAGGCACTCACCGCATATGTTCCGGCAACGAGAAAAGGAATGTCGGTGGCGGCGAGCTCGCGGATCGCGTGGGTATAGAAAGCTTCCGCCTCCGCGCTCTTCAGCGTCGGCTCCGCCTTAGCGTCGATCACAGGCAGCGTCGCCAGCACGCCCGGCAACTCGTCATCGGCCATCGACCGTTGCTCCGAGCTCAAATCTTCATTCGGGATGTAAACAGCAACCTGACCGGCTGGTTCCGTTGCCGGCGACTGTGGGTGAGCCTCACCTCAGTCCCCTTGGTTGCGGTATAGGCGCTCGGTTGCACGATCGCTCTCGCGGCGTTCGGCCGGTCCTCGATGCCGGCGGGTCAAAAGAGCATAAACGAGCACAAGCAGGAGAATAATCGGCCCGCCGATCACGACGAAGGCCCACAGATCGATACCGAGCATGGCTTTTCCTTCCCGGTTGGAGGCGGTCGGTCGTCCGGCTAACCGAGTTGGCGGCCAAATGTTCCGCCCACCGTCCGTGCGAGGCGACAGTTAAGCCGATCTCGACTCACGGCCGTGCCCATGCTCGACGAGACGGAACGTAGCGGTCGCGTCCAGGTTTACTGAAGAAGCGCTCTCCATGGAGAATGGGATCGCTAAAGGCCTTCCGCAGGCATTGCGGAGCCAATTGAAAGCCCGGTCTGCTTATCCTCGTTGGTGACACAGGAGCGCAGACCGGGCCTGCCTCGGTGAGGGAACTAAGGCCGCCGCAGTCTGCGCCACGATCGGTCGCGCCGCCTTAACATAGGTTGTTGTCGCAAACGCCGATTGAAGGATGATGCCGTGTCCGATCACCGTTTCAGCGGCAAAGCGGCCATGCGCTATCGCAGCAAACGTTTTCGCAAACCGGTCGTGGTGCAGCCAGGTCGCATCGACCGTGACCGCGTCGTCGTGTCGGTGCTGGATGCGGCTGACGTGCTTTTGCACGATTGGCCCAAGCCTCATTTGAGGACACGGCGCCGCGCGATCCAGGCCTGCCTTGCGGTGTTGCGCAATCAGGAGCCGCCAAGGGTCGCACACCAGGCTTTCATCGCTGCTGCCGAGGACGCCAGAATATTGCTTCGCGACCAGAGCTGAGATCAGACGCATCCCGGGTCCGCCATGGGCGAGCCGAGATTTTGCCCGCCCCGATCTGATCCACCAGCCAGCGGGATCGTTCCAGCAAAAAGGCGGCTCCCCGCGATGGCCATGCCGTTTCTCCGATCAGGCGCTCGGTACGCCGGCGGGTGCGAGGGGGGACTTCCGAACCGCACCGAGCCGCATGTTCCGTGCAGCGGCCGACGGAACGTTTACCGGCGGACGTTGTTCTTCAACCAGGAGGAACGGTGATGACCGACGACAAGAACCAGCGTGATTTCCGCGACCGCGACCGAATATCGGGCGACGAAGAATATGAGGTCGCGTATTTCGCGCGGAAATTCCAGCTGACGATGCCCGAAGCCCGGGAGCTTATTCGCAAACACGGCAATGACCGCGCGACGCTGGAGCGCGAAGCCAAGGCGCTTGGTTCCCGTTAGGCCGGAATGACCTGGCGCGGATGCGTCTGGCTGAAGCCGCCGGCGAAGGGAATGCGCGCGCAAAGCCAGTGTGATTGACCGAAGCGCCAATGTCTCCAGACGTGTCGTTGCAGCGCCGAAGCTTCAAAGAATTTTCCCGACTCCCTCTCATGGGTTAATGCGCGACCGCGAGACCGGGAGCATTCGTTGGCTGCAAGAGAATAAGCGCGGCTTAGGGAGGTGCGGCGTGATCAAATATCATCCTGTCCGGCTGAACGAACTCATCGAGCACTATATGGAAACGCGTTCCTCGCACCGCTCGCCGGTGTCGGTGGCCGCGGCCACGCGGGCCATCCTTACTGTCATGCCGGATTGCTCGGTAGAGTCTCCTCAATTGAGCAACATGATCGCGCGGTCGGCCGTCAAGCACGGACACGCCGTCAGCTTCGACTTGATGTCGGTTTAATCCGGCGAGGATCTCTCAAGGGGCCGCAAGGCCGGCGCGCCATGTCCAGCGGGTGACGCGCCGGATTGGTCGGCAGTGGGCTTGTCCAGCTGCGATTGGCAACACGAGAGGGGCGCGGCTGCGTCGTAGCCGGTGGCGGACACTCGCGGCAGCCGCTTCTCAGCGCTTGGCACACGACGCATGATCAATCGCGGCTCCGGCCCTCGAGATCGGTCATGCCCATTTCGACGCGATCTTGACCAGGCGCTTCCAAGGCCTCGTGGCTGGCCGCGACGGGATCGATAGCCGTGAAACCGAGCGCGAAAATCGCGGCTGTGATATCCTGCTCAGGAAAATACGCGTCTCCAGGACGGTGCACGAGCATCGGCGACTTTGTCGTCCATATGCGCTTCCTGCTCGCAGTCGTCCGCGGCAAACGGACGTTAACATAGGTAAGGTCGTTGCCCGATCGTTCTGTGTATCACGGACAAGAAGGATAAGGATGAGGCGGCCTCTGATCCGGAAGCTCGAGAAGTTCACGCGGCTCTCGCAGGCCGACAAGGACATGCTGCTCAGAATAGCGGCGCAACGGGTTCGACGTTTCGCCGCGCGCGAGGATATCATCCACGAGGGCGAGAAGCCCGAATTCATCAATCTGATCAGCGAGGGCTGGGCCTGCCGCTACAAGACCCTCGAAGACGGCCGCAGGCAGATCATCGCATTTTTCCTGCCTGGGGACCTGTGCGATCTGAATGTCTTCGTCCTGAAGGAAATGGACCATTCTATCGGCGCCATCACGCCGGTCGTGGTCTCGGAAATCTCGCGCACGGCCTTCGACGAGATGATGATCGGGCATCCGCGCATCACCCAGGCACTGTGGTGGGAATCGCTCGTCGCAGCGGCGATACAGCGCGAGTGGACCGTCAACCTCGGGCAGCGCGATGCACTGGAGCGCATGGCGCATTTACTATGCGAGCTGTTCATCCGGCTGGAAGCTGCGGGCTGCACGAGCAACAGCAGTTGCGAGTTCCCGTTGACGCAGACGGAACTGGGCGAGACGCTGGGCATGTCGACGGTTCATGTGAATCGCACGCTGCAGGAGCTGCGCGCCTCGAACCTCATCGTGCTGAAGGACAGGACTCTGACCATTCCCAACCTTAAGGCATTGCAGGACGTCGCGCTGTTCAATCCCAATTATCTGCATCTCGATCGCGAAGGCAGGCATCTCGATGCCAATGAAGAGTGATGTCAAAGGGTCCGCCCAAAGAGCCGCTTGAACGCAGCCTGGCCGAGGTCCAGACGGCCCTGCATGAGCATGCGAGTGCCGAAGCCGGGCTGCGCGCAAGCGAGGAGAACCTGCAGGATTTCGGAGAGGCCGCCTCGGACGTGCTTTGGATTCGCAACGCCGAGACGCTGCAGTGGGAATATCTGAGCCCGGCTTTCGACGCCATTTACGGCATGAGCCGTGAAAAGGCCCTGGCTGGCGACAACTTCGCCAGCTGGATCGACCTTGTCCTGCCTGAAGACCGCGAGCATGTGCTGGCCCAGATCGAGCGCATTCGCGACGGCAAAAGCGTCACCTTCGAATACCGTATATGCCGGCCGGCCGACAATGAGATACGCTGGCTGCGCAACGCCGATTTTCCGATGCGCGATGAAGCGGGAAAGGTCGCCCAGATCGGGGGCATCGGTTACGACATCACGCATCAGAAGGAATGCGAGGAACAACACCGGGCCCGCTTCGCCGAATTGCAGCATCACGTGCGCAACACGCTGGCCGTCATCCGCTCGATCGTGCGGCGCACGATGGAGAGAAGCGAATCCCTGGACGAAGCCGCGGCCCATCTGGAAGGCCGCATCAACGCCTTCGCCCGGGTCCAGGCGGCCATCACACGCCGTCCGTCGATCGGTATCAGTCTGGCATTGATCGTGGCGGAAGAATTGCGTGCTGCGGGCGGCCGGGAAGGCGAGAACCTGACGATCGACGGTCCGCCCGTGACGCTTGCGCCCAAGGCCGCCGAGACAATAGGGCTGGCCATCCACGAGTTAGCGACCAACGCCCTGAAATACGGAGCACTGTCTAGCCGCGCAGGCCGCATCGACATCCAATGGCAGCTGGAGGAAGAGGACCTGCTCCATTTCAAATGGATGGAGAGCGGATCCCACGATTTCAAACCCGTCGAGCGGCGCGGCTTCGGCTTGGAGGTTCTGGAGGGCACCTTGCCATACGAGCTCGGAGCGACGGTGGACTTGCGGCTGGCTCCGAGCGGGCTCAATTTCACGGCTGCCATCCCGCTTGAGGCCATCGGCGGCCAGTAGCACGACCACCGCCGTCGGCGACATGGTTGCCGCCCTCATCCAGACTAGGCGCGATGACCGTCAGCTGCTTCTCAAAAAGCGAGCCTCGTCCTCGTCCCTTTGCCGGCCGCCAAGCACTCCCGCAACGGCCGCGATGAAGGCGCCGATCACCAGCGACAATGCGCCAACCAGAGCAGTGGTGGCGCTTGCCTTGCGGGCCTTGTCGGCGGCCGCCTTGGCTTTGTTCTTGGCATCCTCGACGCTAGCGAGGACGTCGTCCACCCGCTTCTGCGCATCGGCTTGTGGCAGGCCCGTCCGCGATGCCACCAGGCGGGCAAGATATGCCTTGTCATTCGCGCTCATTTCGCCGTTCGCAGCGCTGATTGCCAGTATGCGTGTTGCCTGCCCAGCGGCATCGGCATTGTTCTGAGGCGTGCCGGCCGGTGGTGTTGCAGCGGCTGCGTTATCGGCCGGCCGGAACAACGCGTCGACGAAATATCCAGCCAAATCATTGGCGGATGGCGACTGCGCCGACGAGGCCTGCGAAGCTGCACCGGCTGCGACGCCGCTCAACAAGCCGGTCGTCGCCTGGGCGCCAGTGCCGACAATTCCCGAGATCGCCGTACCAAGGACGGTGGCCACCAGCAAGGTGGCAAGCGCCCAGGCCAGGAACCCGTGAGCGGTATCGCGGAAATACACCTCATCGGTATGAACGTTGACCCACTTGGTGCGAAGCCGTCCGGCAACATAGCCGCCAAGCGCGGATGACAGCCATTGCACTATGACCAGCCAGACCGCGGTCGACACGGCGAAAGTCGTCAGCGAAGCGCCGCCCCAGGGCGACATCATCGTCAGACCAAGCCCGGAACCGACGAGCATGAGGACGAGCGTCAGAGTGGCCGCGGCGAAAGCGCCTGCCACGATAGGTCCCCAATTGACGGCAGACGAAGATGTTTCGATCGCGGCTTCGTCGACCGCGGAAAAGGCATTGGTCATTGTCCGCTCCTACCGCGCGAAAAGCATCAAAAGGATAATGATCGGAATCGGAACGCCGAGCAGCCAGAGTAGAATACCTCGTCCCATTTGTTCCTCCTGCAAGTAATCTTCAGTGCTTGTAGGTAATTCCCGGATTCGGCTTTCGTTCCACCCGCGAGCAGAGCTCTGAGACAAAGGCCGGTTTCGCCTCGACTCCGAGCGCTTGATTGAGGCAAAGGCCTGTCCCCGTTGTGTAAAAGGGGCCGATCCTCGTCGACGAATTCACCGGCTCCTCTCTTGCCCGCTGACCGGGCTTCGCCATGGTCGACCGATCAGAAACCCGCCCGGCCAGGGCTGGCGGATTCCATTTTGGCCTTTTGAAACGCCACAAGTCTGTCGCGGAACAAAGGCCGGGAATAGCGGTTCGGGCCCCATCAAACAGCAAGGAGCCTTCAGCCATGAGCTTGCGTATGTTGCTCGTTCCATCGACGGCCGTCGCGTTGATGCTTGCCCTTCCGGCCTTCGCGGCCGACGACGCGCAGACCTTCGTCGACAAGGCTGCCATCGGCGGGATGTTCGAAGTGGATTCCAGCAAGATCGCGCAAGACAATGCGAAGGATCAGCAGATCAAGGATTTCGCCAAGCGGATGATCACCGACCACGGCGCGGCGAACGCCAAACTGCAGAAGATCGCCGCCGAGCAGAAATTGCAGGTACCGACGGGATCCGATGCGGAGCATAAGAGCGATCTGGAACGGTTGCAGAGCACGACGGCCTCGCTGGATCAGCCTTACGTGGAGATGCAGCGCAAGGCACATGCGGACGCGGTCGGCCTGTTCGAGGCCTACGCCAAGGACGGAGACAATCCCGCGCTCAAATCTTTCGCGGCGGAAACCCTGCCGACACTGAAAATGCATCAGGACATGATCGAGAAGATCGCCCGCGCCAGCGCGAGCATGCCGGCGGTCAAATCGGCATCGACACCCAAACCACCCGCTCCGGTTCCCGGCGCAAACAGCTTCACCGAGGCCCAGGCGAAGAAGCGCATCCAGGATGCCGGCTATGCGGACGTGTCAGCGCTCGCCAAGGACGAGCAGGGCATCTGGCGTGGCCAGGCGACGAAGGACGGCAAGGGCACCTCCGTTGCACTCGACTATCAGGGCAACGTCTTCGCCGGCCAACAATAGACAGGAGAACCGACATGCAAACGATGACCGCGCTGTTCGACGACTATGACGACGCCGCTGACGCGGTGGGCGAGCTGGAATCCATTGGCGTCCCGTCATCCGACATCAGCATCATGGCCAACAATGCCCGCGGCTGGTATCGAAACACGCCATCCCCGGCCGCCGAGGATGCCGCCAGCGGCGCCGGTATCGGCGCGGTCGTGGGCGGCGCCGGAGGCTTGGCCACAGGCCTGGGCGCCATGGCGATACCTGGCGTCGGGCCGGTCGTCGCGGCCGGCTGGCTGGC
Organism: Mesorhizobium sp. CA5; assembly: GCF_020165105.1. Lineage (NCBI taxonomy): Bacteria > Pseudomonadati > Pseudomonadota > Alphaproteobacteria > Hyphomicrobiales > Phyllobacteriaceae > Mesorhizobium > Mesorhizobium sp. CA5. The sequence continues at coordinate 222,689 of NZ_JAIUHJ010000006.1, forward strand.
GTCGACAGCCGCGGGCGCCGTCGCTGGAGCGATTGTGGGCGGCGCGGCCGGCGGCATTATCGGCAGCCTGACCGATGCCGGCGTGCCGGAGGAAGACGCGCATGTCTATGCCGAAGGCGTCCGCCGCGGCGGCACGCTGGTGACAGCTCGCGTCGAGGACGACCTCGCTTCGGAAGCCCGGGAAGTCCTTCACAGCTCCGCGTCGGTCAACATCGCCAACCGCCGCAGCGAATATGAAGCGGACGGGTGGGCAGCCTTCGATCCGGCTGCCGGCGATTACTCGGCTGAGGATGTCGAGCGGGAAGCGGCGCGCCGAAGGGCGACCTAACCTCGCCGTCGGCGGCCACAACAGACGCAAAGCCAGCCAGGAGTTCGACATGAGACGGGTGCTTCTGCCACTGATATTGGCTGCGGTGGTCCTGGTGCTCTGTTATTGGGCCTTCGTCTATGTCGGCACACGCTGGCAAACAGCGCCAGTCAAACGGACGCCCGAGCAAAACCAGGGCGGGAACGCGCCGCAGGATACCTCGCCGGCCGCCGGCATCACGAAGAATCCACAGGATGCCAGCAAGATGCCGGGGGTTCAGTGACAGTTCGAGCGCGATATCCGCTCTTTCCTGGAGGCCTACTCGCGCGCGATGAATTTGTTGAAGCGGCTGATGGTACCCTCCGCGGTCATGTCCTGGTGGACAAACGCCAAATTGTCGTCGTCCAGCACTTTGAAGAAGTCTTCCCATTCGATCGGTCTCAGATCTTCGTCGCCTGCGCCGAAATCGACCCGCAGGATCGCGCCCTTCCCCGGCCCGGCGACGACGGCAGGCCTACCCTCGCGCGCCTCGATCCAAGCTCGGATCACTTCGTGATTTGAGGTCGTCATAGCCTCGCTCATTGCGGCCTCCTGGTTGACAGTTCCCGCTATCTCAGGGGAACCCGGAGGTATCCCGCTTGTTCCCCTTGCGCCCGGTTCGGGAGCCACGCGGCGATCCAGACGAAGAAGGCCCGCTGCCTGCATGCGGCAACGGGCCATGGGGCCTGATGGGACCCTGGATCGCTAGAGGGAGGGCGATCGGCTTTCGAACCGGCAGGCGACAGAAATGTTCCGGAGAAAGTTTCACGTTTCTAGCGCGTCGGGTACTGGGAAAACTTTCTTCGGCATTTTCGGTGTCGCCTCGCGCCCGCTGAAATGATGTTGCCGAACGAGCAATCGGGACGAATGTTTCAGCCGGCGGAGCGGGCATGCCCTGCCTTGGCTATCTTGGACCTTCATCCGATTCTTCCCCTGCCCCGGTCGCTTGGGAACTGTCCGATTTTAGCCGCGAGAACGCACGAACCGGCGCTTGCCTCGGTGCCGGGGCGCGAGATTTTCGGCGCCACCATCGCGGCAGAAACTCGGCAATCAGGCTTTGAATTATGCCTTTCATCCGATCGCCTCATGGAAGGTTTGGAGACGAACAACTGCCGGCCATGATTGTTCCGCATCGTCGCGATCGGAACGTCCCAGTCGACAATCAATTCGGGCGGGCTTTGCGCGCCCGCAACGCTATCGCGGCGTCGAGCTTACGCGCCAGTGCCAACATTCGAGACGGTGCACTCTCGCATCTCAGCGCCTCCAACGCGACGCTCGTCTCGCGCTCGGGCGTCGTGATCTTGGAGGGCTCCTCCTCCGATCCGAGCACTTGACGAAGCTTGCGTGTCACGGCCGCTCCCCTAACGTGGGTTAATGCCTGCCCCACTAACCCACTGACAGGAAAAAGGTTCCTGTCTCGCCAGTCTGCTGGACCGACGAACTTCCTCTCGGGACAGCTGTCCCGAATATCGTCGGCGCAGCCTATTGCCTGCCGACGCTTATTAGGAAGCTCTCCAGCGCCTCTCGGGTCTGCTCAGGCGCCTCGCGGGTCGGAAAGTGCCCGACGCCCGGCAGAAGCTCACGTTCGTAGCTTGCCGAGAAATATTCCTCCTTGCCTTCGGACGAACCCGGCAGAACGACGCGGTCGTCATCGCCATGAAGGACCAGTGTCGGCACCGAGATGACCTCCGCCTCAACCTGCTTGCGCGCGAGTTCAGCGTAGCGCGGATCGGGATCCGCCTCCCCCCAGCGCACGCGATAGGAATGCAGCGTCACGTCCGGCCAGTCCGGATTTTTGAAGGACCTCGCCACACGTTCAAACAGCGCGTCGTCAAACCAGCCTGGCGGGCTCCAGCTGCCCCACTGGAATCGCGCGAAGGAGTGGCCGTGCTGTCGCACGACCTTCTCGCCGCGCTCGGTCGCCATGAACCACTGGTACCAGAAGGCCCTCGCCTGCTCCAAAGGCGGCGTCGGAAGCGAGCCGGGTTGCCATCCCAGCGAAAGCGCCGCGCAGCATCTTATCCTCTGCGGAAAGACGGAGGCGAGCAGGTAGGCGATGCGTGCCCCCCAGTCGTGGCCGACAACCGCGAACCGTTCGAGGCCGATGGCATCGGCAAAGTCGAGCGCGTCCTGCGCCATGGCGGCGATCTCGCCTGAGCGCATCGTTTCGCTGGAGTGGAACACGGTTCCTCCAAACCCGCGCAGCCATGGCGCGAAGGTGCGAAAGCCCGCGGCATGAAGAAATGGCGACACGTCTGCAAAAGTGGTCGCATCGTCAGGCCAGCCATGAAGGAGCAGCACAGGCGCTCCGTCCTCGGATCCGCCGCTCACATAGGCGACCCGCAGCAGCGGCGTGTCGCAGAAAACAGGCTCGTCCACAGATCCTCCTCAGAGCAGCACATTGCAGTGGCCGCCCAACCCCTTGCAATCAGGTTTGTTCCTTGTGACCGCCGGCCGGCCCGATCCGACGAGGGAACCAACCGTGGTCTTGCCGGTTCGGAAGCCAACAGCGGAGCCTCGCCATGCCCAACGCAGCCGAAATCCTCGTCGACACCCTGATTGCCTGGAACGTCGAAGTCGTGTTCGGCCTGCCCGGCGACGGCATCAATGGCGTCATGGAGGCGCTGCGCAAAAACCGGGACAGGATATCCTTCGTCCAGGTGCGGCATGAGGAATCGGCCGCGTTCATGGCTTGCGCCTACGCCAAATGGACAGGCAAGCTTGGCGTGTGCCTCGCAACGTCGGGGCCCGGCGGTACTCACCTTCTCACCGGCCTCTACGACGCCAAGCTCGACCAGGCGCCGGTGCTGGCAATTACCGGCATGCAGTTCCATGACCTGATCGAGACATTCACGCAACAGGATGTCGATCTCACCCGCGTCTTCAACGACGTCAGCGTCTACAACGTCCAGGTCTCGGACGCGGCGCATATGGAGAACGTGGCCAGCCTCGCCTGCCGCACCGCGCTCGCCCGCAGGGGCGTCGCCCATCTTTCAATCGCCAGCGATATCCAGGAACAGCCCGCCGACGCGGCCAAGCGATCCAAGCGCAACCGGCCGGCGCACACGCCGCAGGGCATGTTCGTTCCTCACTGCGTCGCGCAAGACGGGGAGTTGGACAAGGCCGCGGCCATTCTCAACGACGCAGCGCGCGTGGCGATCCTCGCGGGACGCGGAGCGATCGGCGCGGCAGCCGAGCTTGAAGAATCGGCGCGGCTGTTGCAGGCGCCGGTCGTCAAGGCGCTGCTGGGCAAGGCGGTGCTGCCGGACGACCATCCCTACACCACTGGCGGCATCGGCATTCTGGGCACCTTGCCATCGCAGGAGGCGATGGAAACATGCGACGCCGTGCTCATTGTTGGCTCGACCTTCCCCTACATCGAGTATTACCCGCGGCCGGGCAAGGCGCGTGGCGTCCAGATCGATTGCGATGCGCAGCGCATCGGCCTGCGCTTTCCGGTCGAAGCCGGTCTGGTCGGCGATGCGGCGGAGACCTTGCGCGCCCTCAACAAGCGGCTGAAGCAGAAAGCTGACGGCGAGTTCCTGGCGACGGCGCAAGGCTCGATGCGCAAATGGCGCGAGATGATGCGCCAGTCCGAAGACGACTTGGCTCATCCTCTCAAGCCGCAACGCGTCGCGCGCGCCTTCGGCGAACGTCTTGCGGAGAATGCGATTCTGGCCACCGATTCCGGCCAGAACACAGAGCTTGCCGCCCGTCATGTCGATCTCCGCGCGGGGCAAGCCTTTAGCGTCTCCGGTGCGCTTGCCTCTATGTCCTGCGGCCTCAGCTATGCGATTGCCGCCGGCATAGCCTTTCCCGGCCGCCCTATCGCGGCGATCGTCGGCGATGGCGGGCTCGCCATGCAACTGGGCGAGTTTTCGACGGCCGTGCGCTATGGCATTCCGCTGAAACTCCTGGTCATCAAGAACAACATGCTGAACCAGATCGCCTGGGAGCAGATGATGTTCCTCGGCAATCCTCAATTCGGCTGCGAGCTGCAGCCGATCGATTTTGCCAAGGCCGCCGAGGCGATGGGTGGAAAAGGGTTCAGCATCGAGCGGGCGGAGGAGGTCGAGCGGGTGCTCGACCAGGCTTTCGCCGCCAGCGGGCCGGTGATCATAGAAGCGCTCGTCGACGCCTATGAGCCGATGATGCCGCCGAAAATGCCGCCCGATTACGCCAAGAACTTCCGCAAGGCGCTGCCTCGGACTCCGGGCCGCGACCAGATCGAGGAAAACGTCGCCCAAGAACCAGCCAAGACGATGATGGAGGCCGGCGAATAGGCGGGAATTCTGACACTCGCCCTTTCCCGCCAGCGCCGTCGAATGGTCGATGTTCATCTCGGCGGCGGCGGCACCCCGGATCGGGAAATCCTGGCGGCGATGCGGCAGGTTCCGCGTGAAGTCTTGATGGACCGGGCTACGAGGAATGGTCATCAGGGAAACCAGCACCCGAAATCCAAAAAATCCGAGCGACGCTGATATGGGAAAACGATCCCGGCATCGGCACCTCTAAGGGCACTTTCAAGGAGCCATGGCGGGACACGGTCGAAGGCGATGTGAAACGACTCCAACATCGCGGCCGGGATCGACCCGAGGCAGAAAGTTCGAACAACAAATAAGCCTAGTTGTTCTATGACGCGCATTCGATATGGCAGCATTGTTGGTTTCAGGTGTAATCGACAAGAAGTTATGGATAGCACCTGCCACTCTGGAACATCGACAGGGATTTCTTGTTTGAGACATATCGCAATCGGGCGATCAAACAGGAGACTTCCCCATGATTAGACTTCTCTCGGCTTCGGCTGTCGCAATTGTCCTGGCTACATCCGCAATGGCCCAATCCAGCGGCTCTGGAACCAGTGGCAACGGGTCTGGAACAGGCACCACGACCGGAACCAACGGCATGAACAACAACGGCAATGTCGGCACGGTCGATCCAAACGCCACAAACAGCACGACCACAAAACCGTCCAGCGGCATGGGCGACCGGTGCAAGGACGCGGCTGGCAACGATATCGACAACAATACCGCTAGCGGCAACACCACATCCAACATGCAGAATTGCAACAAGTAGGCGTTTCGCGGCTGTAGCTTTCGCACACCGAGAAGGTCCGCCTGTGTCGAGGACGGGCCTTCTTGGTCACGATTTGGGATACTAACCGCTGCGCCTCACATCCCGCGGTCCGGAACATAAAGGCAGAAGGAGTGCTGGGAACTGGTGTCGCCCCCGGGCTTGCACTCGTGAAAATATTCGTCGCGTGATCGCTTGATGCGGTGGTCGCTGTAGGGGATCAGCTCGCCGGTCGAGAGTTGGTAACCGTATTTCGTCTCTTTCACGTCCGAAGGTGGGGCCTGATAGCAATCCACTCCGGCGCAGCAGGAAGGATCGTACTGCCAGCCCGCCGGCGCCTGGTGCGCCGATGCCGGGGCACAAAGGGAACCTGCCAAGAGGCCTGCCGGCAAAACCAGCCAAGCCGTCGTTCGGCGCTGAACGGGCGGGCGACACGTCATCGCGCCCGCTCGTTTCCGGAAATGCATGCTGGGGGCTTTTCTGTTCATCGTCGGTCCGCCGTTTTACAGCAACCGGATGGTCTCGGAGCCTGGCTACTCGCCGCCTCAATGCCGGAACCGGCGGAGACGATTGCTACCGAACTTAGAATTCAAAGCTATGTTCCAGGGGGCGCGCTGCCGTTCATTCCTTTACATAGGCGCCGGGCTGACGGCCGCTCCTGGGCGCCTTGGCGTCCTTGGAATGCTCCGCGACAGCGGGACCTGCCCCTGAGCTCTTTTCCGTCGCCGTGCTTGGCGTCGGCTGTCGCGGCGGATTGCGGCCCTCAGATTGACGGGTCTTGTCCTCGACCTCGCCCTGCTTGCGGCTGAGGCCCGGATCGACATGGGGCCTTTCATTGCCGGCGGCGTCCTGGGAAAATTCGTCGCTCGGATCCGGATCGGTATTCGCGGGATATTTGGTGGCGCCGGTCTCGCGACGGTTCTGACTGTTCTTCATGACTCTGTCTCCGGTTGGATGAAAGATAACACCGGCGCGGGAGCGGCGTTCCCAACTGCCGGGCAGTCCGTTTCAAGTCCGGTGGAACAAACCTCCAGGCATGCGATTAGGCGCAGACAATGCAGTTCAGCCGTGCGAGAGGAGCCAGGCATGGACAGGGAAGAACGCATCAGGCAACGCGCCCATGAGATCTGGGAGCGTGAAGGCCGCCCCGAGGGCCGTCAGCAGGAACACTGGGATCAAGCCGTGCAGGAGATCGAGTCGGAAGGTTCGGAAGTCGAGCGCGGTCCGGTGGCGCCCGATCCCGCAGTTGGCGCCGGCTCTGATCCGGCCGCCAACCGGCCAGGCGGCTGAAGCAGGTCGGCCCGGGGATGCGTCGTATCCTAATTGCTCTCGGCATTCTGGTGATCGTTCTGGTCGCCGTTTGGGTCTGGGCTGACCAAAACGGCAGGCGCCCGAGCGGCGGCGCCCAGCAACCCTCGCCGCACGCTATCGACCAGAACGGCTGAGAGGACAGCCAGCCTCAGCGCGTCGCCGTGTCGCCGGGCTCATGCCGCCTCGCTTTGTCAGGCACCAACCGGCCTGAGTTGGCGCGCAGGCCTCTGAAGAACTCTTCCACATAGGGCAGCAGCTCGAACAGCACGATCACGATCATCACGGCGGCAATGTATATCACCGGCAGTTGCTGTTCTTTCCAGGTCAAATCGAAGCGAGCCTTTTCCGCTCCGGCGCCGAACAGCGCCAGGAATTGGCCCCAATGCAGCGCCACCACGATGACCAGCCCCATCAGCGGAATCATTTCCAGAAAGCTGTGCACGTGCTGCTCGACGGGGCTCACCGTGCGAGCCGTGGTCGCATAGCGTACGTCCCATATCGCCGTCGCTTCGTGAATGAAGAAGGTGACGATCATCACGGCGATGACCAGGGCGTTTACCTCCAGGAACATTGCCGCAAGCAGCGGGATTCCAACCTCGGCGAACATCAGCAAGTGAATGAGCGATTCCTTCGCACCGGTCGTCGATTCGATGTGGGTGGCGCGATGGCAGAGCCAGTCGGCAAAGCCCGCAACCAGCCAGACCGGCAGGATGAAGTACATCAGGATGAGAACCATGGGATCGGCCAGCACGCCGCAGCTCCCTACCTGCCGCCGTTCTTCGCGTCGCGCCTGAACTTTGCAGCCTCACGATCGAGCACGTTCGGCTCGTTGCCGTATTTCAGGATCAGCGCCAGCGCCAACCCGCTTGGAATTCTCGTTCTTTCCGCAAGGTCACGGATACGGTCGGTATTTTGGCGCTCGCTGTCTTCCCTGGAAGCTTCGCCCTGCGGCGTCATGGGTCATCGTTCCCGGCCGACTCCCGCCTGGTGTCGAACCGCCGGCCGGCGGAATGGTTCCATAGCTGTCAGATCCGGCGCGGCGAACCGCCGGAACGGTTCACCTATCGCCGCGTTCTACCAGTTGGCTTTCCTGCGACCTCATGAATACACGCGTCGGTTGCGACGCGACATGCCCCGTGACTGAGATCTCACCAACGTCAAAACATGAATTTCAGAATATGAACTAAGGAGCTTCGTGTGCGAAACCTCAGGGGACTTCACCTCTTGATCGCGGAGGACGAATGGCTGCTGGCCAGCGATCTGGCGACCTTCTTCGCTGGGATGGGCGCTATCATCCTCGGGCCGGCAGCGACAGTGGAGCAGGCCGGGCGACATGCAAAAGCGGCGGACGCAGCGATTCTGGATGTCAATCTGCATGGTCGCCTCGTCTTCCCGGTCGCGGACGAATTGATGCGGCGCAACGTGCCCTTCGTCTTCTTCAGCGGTTATGACGAGATCGCCATCCCCGAGCGTTTGCGTTTCGCGAGCAGCCTAAGCAAGTCCTCGAACGGCGCCGTCGTGGTTGATGCGCTGTTCCCGCCGGAACCCTTTGCGGAGCCGGTGAACGTCGCGCAGCCGGCGCCCGCGGCGGAGGACGTCGTTGCGCTGCTTCCCAAGCTCCGGCTCACCGCGCGTCTGCTGCTGGACGATGCCGGCGCTTCCGACCGCCTTGTCGAGCACACTTTGGAACAGGCGCTTGAAGATATCGACAAAAGGCCCGCCGGGTCATCGATCGCCGACTGGCTGAACACCATCATGCGCAAGATAGCGCGGCTGCGCGGAGCTTGTCTGCTGCACTAATCGCAGGCAGCCGAGCCGCCGGCGACCTGCGCTCGCCTGGCGACCAGCATTCTCAATGCGTCAGGCGGCTTCTGAGCCAGGCAATGATCCGGTTGCCTTTTATGATCCGACGGACCCGCGCGGCAGCCCAGCTGGCCTGCATCGTCGCGCCGGTATGGCAGCTGCACACGACATCATGCAATTGCCAATCGGACAATTCGAAAAAGCGCTTGGCCTCGCCGTAGGTGTCGGACTGCAAACCGGCCGCGCGCAGCAACGGATCATCGAAAGCAACCGCGAGCGGCGATCCGTCCGCCCGCACCTTTTCGCGAACCTCGGGATCGACATATTCAGTGCCCGTCAGCGCGGAGAGACACCGAAGCGGATTGCGGTCCAGCAGTTCCGCCCACCGCTCGATCCGCTGCGTTCTCGTGGCAAGGGGGATCAATCCAAGCCGGTCGACGACCGCCACCGATTGAAGTTCATATGAGGTTTGATGCTTCATTGCTGTCTCCTGTGGTTTTGGCGGCGACATCTGTACAGCGGCGCGGCAGGCCTGCCGGGCCTGAAGCCCGCGCTTGCAAGGGACAGGCGCAGACCGATCAGGTGTTGCCCACCGATCTTCGACAAACGCCTGGCATGGCGTCTGAGGCGAACCCCAACTGCCAGTCATCCCCTATGTTCCCGCCATCCTTCGCGACGAGCCTGGGCCGGCAGCGAACGGAACTTCGTGCAGGTTGCAGGGTTAAACATCTGACCTGTCGCTGAACCGCGATGATGCCGTCACCCCAACGGAACACTTCTTACAGCCCAGTTTGGAGGCTCGTAGCGGAATGGCCCGTTCCAAAGGTCTATCCAACCATAACATCATCGTCATCGGCGCGTCGGCCGGCGGAATCGAGCCGTTGAAGCAGATCGTCGCCAACCTTCCGGCCGATCTGCCGGCGGCCATCTTTGTCGTGTTGCATATCGGCCAGGTCAGCTGCCTGCCGGAGATCCTGGACCGCGCGGGCACGCTCAAAACGCAGCCGGCAACGAACGGCGAAGAGTTCAGGACCGGCTGCATCTATGTCGCGCCGCCCGGGTTCCATCTTCTCCTTCACGATGATCATATGATGCTGCGGCGCGGCCCGCGCGAGAATCTTGCCCGGCCGGCCATCGACCCCTTGTTCCGCTCGGCGGCGCTGAGCTACGGCGCGAGCGTCATCGGGGTTCTGCTGTCGGGCGCGCTTTCCGACGGCACCGCCGGGTTGAGGGCCGTCAAATCAGTCGGCGGGCTGGCAGTCGTCCAGCACCCCAAGGACGCGCTGGTGCCGGGGATGATTGAAAGCGCGCTGCGCTATGTCGAGGTCGACCACTGCCTGCCCGCTGCCGAGCTCGGCCCTTTGCTGGCAAAACTTGCGGTCGAGCCGGCCGGAGAATCCTTTCCTCCCCCGCCGGCGGTTAGATTGGAAGCGGCCATTGCCGCGCAGGAGCATTCGACGATGCAGGAAGCGGATCGACTTGGCGAATTGTCGGTGTTCACATGCCCGGAATGTCACGGGCCGTTGTGGGAGATCGAAGACGGTGACATGCTGCGCTATCGGTGCCATACCGGGCATGCCTTCACCACCGACGCGGTGATGGAGATGCAGGCGGTGGAGGCCGAAGAGATCCTGTGGAGCCTGCTCCGCTCGCATCAGCAGCGGGCGGCGTTTGCCAGGCGTATGGCAGAGCGGGAGCGGGCGAAGCGCCGCTCCGGACTCGCCGCCGAAATGGGAAGGCGGGCGAAGGAATATGAGGCGGATGCCGCTGTGATCGAACGCATCCTCGGAAGCAGGCGGGTTCAGGTAAGGGGCAATGGCGAAGTCAGCACGGAAGGCAAGTACTCACAAGGCAAGGGTTAGTTCGCGCGACGACGAAAAGCAGCCGGCGTCCTTCCCCATTGTCGGCATCGGCGCATCGGCGGGTGGCATCGCGGCATTGCGGAGCTTTTTTCCCGAAGTGCCCGCCGACAGCGGCTTCGCCTATGTCGTCATCCAGCATCTCGACGCCGAGCATGAAAGTGCGCTTGCCAGCATCGTCCAGCGCTCAACCGCGATCGCAACGCAAACAGTTGCCGAAAGCGTAGAGGTCAAACCCGACAACATCTACGTGATCCCGCCAGGTGTTTCGGTGAGGATTGAAGAGCGGCGCTTTCACTTGGTCAAGATCGCGGCCGCGCGCGACAGACGGGCGCCGATCGACGATTTCTTCATCTCGCTTGCGCAGGAGCAGGCCGAGAACGCCGCCGGGATCATTCTTTCCGGAACCGGCAGTGACGGCACCGTCGGCTTGAGGGCCATCAAGGAGCGCGGCGGGCTGACGCTTGCGCAAGAGAGCGCCGAATATGACGGCATGATGCGCAGCGCCGTCCAGAGCGGCCTGGTCGACATGGTGCTTCCGGCTGAGGAGATGGCCGGCAAGCTGGTCAGCTATTTCACCCACGCGAGCCGCACCGAAACCGAGCGGGACCGGCGCAAGCGCGAAGTGACCGAACAGCTTTCGCGCATCGCCGCCCTGCTTCGCTCGCGCACAGGACATGATTTCAGCGGCTATAAGGACAACACCATTTTGCGGCGCATCCAGCGCCGCATGCTGGTGCTGCAGATCGACGATCCCACCGTCTTCTACCAGCGGCTACGCGAGGACCCGCAGCAGGTTGATCTTTTGTTCCAGGACCTGCTGATCGGCGTCACCAGCTTCTTCCGCGACCCGCAGGCTTTCGACGCTCTCGAGCGTGTGGTCATTCCCCGGCTGTTCGAGAACCGCAAACCCAGCGAGACGATCAGGGTATGGGTGCCGGGCTGCGCCACAGGCGAGGAAGCCTATTCGATCGCCATGCTCTTGAAGGAGAACGCGCCGCGCGGCGCCGCCTCGCCTAACCTACAGATCTTCGCCACCGACATCGACGAGCGCGCGCTGGAAGTAGCGCGCGCCGGCCGCTACTCGGCGACGATCGCGCCGGACATAACGCCGAAGCGGCTGAAGGAGTTCTTCTCGCGCGAGGACGGTACGTACCGCATTTCCGCCGACCTGCGGGAGATCTGCCTGTTCTCAGTGCACAATCTCTTGCGCGATCCGCCCTTTTCAAAGCTCGACCTGATCGCGTGCCGCAACCTTTTGATCTATATGGGCCCGGAACTGCAGGAAAAGATCGTCCCGATCTTTCACTACGCCTTGCGCAACAACGGCTATCTTCTTCTCGGTTCCTCGGAGAACGTCACGCGCCATCCACAGCTGTTCTCGACGGTGGATAAGACAAGCCGCATCTTCCAGAGGCGCAACGGGGCCACGGCACATCGGTTGCCGGAATTCCCGCTCGCTACCGCGGCGAGATCGACGGATCCAAGTGCGCGCCGGCGGGCAACGGCCGGAACCCTGCAGGAAACCGCGGAGCGTTTGCTCGTCGAGCGCTATTCGCCGGCCTATGTGATCGTGAATGCCGCCGGCGAGATGATGCACAGCTCAGGCGGCACGGGCAAATATCTGGAGCTCGCTGCCGGCGCCCCCAGCCACAACGTCTTCTCCATGGCGCGTCGCGGGTTGCGCATGGATCTGAGGGCCGCGCTCCACAAGGCCGTAAGCACCGGACAGGTGGCGGTCCAGAACAAGATCAGCATCGGCACCAATGGCGGGCGTCAGACGATCAGCCTGGCTGTGCAGCCGCTTCCGGGCGATGGTTCTTCCGACCCGCTCTTTATGCTGGTCTTCCGGGATGTCGGCGGGATCAAGCCGGAAGCCGAGGACGAGGCCGTCCACACAACCGACGATGTCGAAAGCGCCAATGTCAGTCAGCTCGAAAGGGAGCTGAGGGAAACCAAGGAGCGTCTGCAGATCACGACGGAGGAGCTCGAATCCTCCAATGAGGAGCTGAAATCCTCGAACGAGGAGCTTTCCTCGATCAACGAGGAGCTGCAGTCGTCCAACGAGGAATTGGAGACCTCGAAAGAGGAGCTCCAGTCGATCAACGAGGAGTTGCACACCGTCAATGCCGAGCTCAGTCTGCGCGTCGACGAGCTCACCCGCGCCAACAACGACATGGCGAACCTGCTCGAAAGCACGCAAATCGCCACCATCTTCCTCGACCGCGACCTCTGCATCAAGAACTTCACGCCGACCGCGCGCGACCTGTTCCGGCTGGTGGAAAGCGATGTCGGACGGCCGCTGGCGCATGTCCGTCCGCGCTTCACTGCCGACGGCTTGCAGGCCGACATGGAACAGGTGCTGCAAAGGCTTGGCACGATCGAGCGGCAGGTCGAGGGCATGGACAACGGCCAGAGCTATATCATGAGGGTGCTGCCCTACCGGACAGTCGACAATATCATAGCGGGCGTCGTCGTCACCTTCGTCGACATCACCCAGATCACGCAGGCCGAGAAAAGGATCGGCGCGCTCTCGCATGACCTGCGCAACCGCGGCGAAAGCCTGGGAGCCCTGCTCGATCTCGTGCCGATCGGCATCTTCATCGCCGAGGATGGCGCCGGCGTGGAGATCCGCGCCAACCGGCGCGCGGCGGAGCTGTTGGGTCGGCCCGCTACCGGCACCAAGCTGATATCCGTGCCCGCGATCCTGCCGCTGACTTTCAATGGAACCAAGGTAGGCACCGATGACCAGCCGCTGCTCAAGACAATGCGCACCGGCAGGGCAATTCCGGGCTATGAAGCGAGGATCCAGCATGAGGACGGTACCGCAATCGACGTTATGATGTCGGCCAACCCGCTGTTCGACGAAAAGGGCAAGGTCCGCGGCGCCATTGCGGCTCTGGTCGACATATCCAGTCACAAGGAGGCCGAGCGCAGCCAGGAAAGGCTGCTGCACGAATTGCAGCACCGCGTGAAGAATATCCTGGCCACGGTCACCGCGCTGACGTCCCGCATGGTTCGCACATCCAGTTCGATGGGCGATTTTTTCACGTCCTTCCAGCAGCGGCTGCAGGCAATGGGTCGAACGCACGACGTGCTGTCTTCCTACAACTGGACGGATGCCGATCTCGAGCAGTTGCTGCGGGCAGTCCTGTCGCCTTACAGCAGCAAGGAGCGCCAGAATATCATCATCCTCGGAAGCCCTTTGCAGCTGGGCGCGAGCGCGGCCGCGACACTCGGCATGGTATTCTTCGAGCTTGCCAGCAATGCCGCGAAATACGGAGCCCTATCGACAGAGGACGGTCGCGTCGAAGTAGCCTGGAACACCGACAAACCGGGCATTCTGTCAATCCGCTGGAGGGAAATCGACGGACCTGTCGTCGAAGAGCCGCTAAGGAGGAATTTCGGAACGACCTTCATCCAGCAAAGTTTGGAGTACGAGCTGGGAGGGAAGGTCGATCTGAGGTTCGAACGCTCCGGACTTGAATGCGACATAGAAATTCCGCTGGCGTCAGGCACGGGTCGCTGACATTTGCCGCTGAGCGATGAGGAGTGGACACAACATGCTCTTGTCCGGCCTGAATGTCCTTGTGGTCGAGGACGTGTTTATGCTTGCGGAGGACCTCACCGACCAGTTGACCCAAGCAGGATGCACAGTGATCGGCCCGGCACCTACGGTCAGACAGGCGCTTGCACAAATCGAGGGCGTTGCTCTGGACGGAGCCGTGCTGGATGTGAACCTTCGAGGCGAGCAAAGCTTTCCGCTGGCCGAGCATCTCACGCTCGGCGGTGTCCCTTTCATTTTCCTCACCGGCTACGACAGCATCACTGTCTTTCCCGACCAGTTTCGCGACAAGCCCAAGCTGTCGAAGCCGGTCGATTACAACCTGTTGATCGAAGCGGTGTCGCGGTTCCGCAAGAGCGATGCGCCGGACTGAGAAAGCCTGGCCTACGACATGGTGCGATCGCCTATCAACCGGCTCGCAAGCTCGACCAGATGCCGGATCGGCGCAGGCTTCGGCAGAAAAGGCGCGCCATGGAAGACAGGCGACTGGAAGGCCGGATCGTAGCCCGAATGCACGACAAAGGGCACACCCGCCTCCTTGAGGCGAGCGGCGGCGGCCCCCCTTTGGCCGTCGAGCAATTGGATGTCGATGATGGCCAAATCCGGTTGGTTGTCGTCCAGCCAGGTCGCGGCTGCCCGTTCCGAGGCCACGCAAGCCACCTCGAAGCCGAGTGCCCTTAAGCCATCCGCCACGTCGCAAGCGATCAGATATTCATCTTCAATGATCAGTGCCAAGGGCGCTCCCATAACGACCTCCTCTGACACGCTTACCTCCTCCTGGCACACTTGTTGTACTCCGCCGGCGAGGGAAGCGCACGACGTTTTGCCCGCAAACGGCTGCGCGGCTGCCGATAGGATTCGGGCCGGCTTGGTCCAAGCCTGCGTCCTCGCCCCGGCTGAGCTGGATCACGTCGAGGTCTGACAAGGCCGCGCGGGCCTCGAACAGGCGAAGAAATTCCGGCCTCAGCCCATCTCCCCGTGCGGCGGCAATCGCGTGCAGGGGCATAAAGGTCTTTATCGTCCGATCCTTCACAGACTTGCCTCCATCACAATGCGGCGGCCTTTTCCCGCCTTGCCTCATCGAAATCGACCGACAAGATTACATCGCCGTCGCCGCCGCGAACCCGAACCGCCCAGCCCTCCCGCCGAGCTTCGGCAGCCGGATCGTCGAGAAGATCGATCGCGGAGCGCAACGCTTCATCATGAACAGCTTCGAGGTTGGGCAATTCCACCCCTTCTAGCCGCCTCAAACTGCCACCCTCGCGATATTCGAATGTATAGAGATCCTGGCCCACGTCAGTTGGCCTCTCGACGGCGGGCCGGACGGCATCCACGAACCTGTCCTGGCTGCCTTGCGCAGACCGGCCGCCGAATGCCGCGCACTGAATCATCAGCTCTTTGGCGCGATCGACAAGCGCGGGATCGCCGGGCGACGGGTCGGACACAACCATGGTGACAGCGATCTTTTCCCCGCCCTCGCCGAGAAATTCGACCGTCACGTTTCCAGGACCGGCATGTATCGCTGTGTCGAGAACTTGCATTCCTGCCTCTTCATCTCCCTGTCGAGGATACAAAGCTCCCCTGCTCCTGAAAGTTCCGCCGGAGTCCACGAATCGACTTGGATAGCAGCGCCCGACATCCCGCAACGCTCGCGATGAACTGCAAGGCAGCTTCCTGATCGATATCCATCTTAAAGGCGCGGTTGGAACAGCGGGGCCGAAAGCAGGTTTGGAGACAAAGGAGGCGCCGAATGTCACCCAACCAACGCACGCCCGCCGAAGCCCGCGGCGAAATCCAGGCCGGCAGGACGCAGGACAAGACCCCTGGGTTCGACCCTGCGGCGGCACCGCAGGAGGCGGATGCCGAGGCCGGCGATGTCCCGACTTCCGCCAAGCCGGTCGAGCCGCACAAACCGAGCTTCACCAACCAGGCAAGCTTTGCCAACGCGATGCGGCCGCCAGAGAACGCGCCCGGCCTGCAGCCGCGCAGGAACGGCCCGGTGCTGGTGATCGTGGCGCTGGTCGTCCTGGCCGCGGTTGTGTTTCTGCTCGCCGCGATCTTCCGCCAGGTATGAAAGGAACATCATTCCCCGTTCGAGGTTTGATAGCGCAAGGAGGTATTGCGATGCCGCGCTTGAGAAGTTTGTTTCGTCATCTATGGCGCTGGAAAGCACAGCCGACCACGGACCCGTCTCCGGTGGACGCCATCGTTCGGCTGCTCCGCGACGCCGAAAAGCAAGGCAGATCCCGGCGTTCGGGATAACGGCTGAAAGCGTTCCTCGGCTAGCGTCTCCGGCGGATCGAGCAGTCGCCGCAGTCAGTCCTCGTCATAGATATGCTCGTGGATGATGCCGAGGATCTGCAGCTTCACCGTTTCGCGGGCCTCCGGCCGCACGAAGGGCATTAGAAGGTTGACCGTCTCCTCCACCCGCCGCGGCAGGTCGGCGCTCGGATCGCTCAGATAACTGCCATGGGCGTACAGGTTTTCGGTCAGCTTCTTGTTCAGGTCGGAAAAGAGTCCCATGGTCATTGCTCCTTGCTGATCCAACAGCCGGAGCGCCCACGCGGTTCCCACTGCCGACGCCATTCGGGAACCCCGCGCCGCGGATGGCTACGATCTTGGAGCGACGCCCAGGCCGACGGACAGCCGCTCGATTGAGCGCAGCGGAATAGATGCGGCAGCCCGACCCCGCCTGCCGCGCGCCATTATCGGGCCTCCTCCCCCCAACGGCGCCAGGTTTTCGGCCTCTCAACCTTTCTGGCTGCGCTCTACGAACTTGTTGAAGCGGCTCGTTCCACCGCTGCCGGCTTTATCCTGATGCAGGAAGGCGAGATCGTTCTCGTCGAAGATGCGGAAGAATTCGTCCCATTCGATTGGCTCGAGCGTGTCTTCGGGCTCGCCGAAGTCGATGCGCAGAATGCCGCCCTTGCCTTTCGTGCGAACGACAGCCGGCTGGCCATTCCGTTCTTCTACCCACTTGCGGATTTCGTCGTGGTTGGTGGTCGTCTTGGCCTCGGACATGGACTTTCCTTTCTGCAGCGGGGACCGATGAGCGGTCCTAACGGCAGCCAACAGGCAATGTTCCAGATGGTGGAACGGCTCCCTGTCGAAGCTGCGGCACCTCCTGCGACGGGAACTTTGTTGAAGCAGGGAACAAACCTTTTGCCGCGCAGTTCGGGGCGCCGGAGCCAAGTCCACAAGGGAGTCATCGTGAAACGTGTATTGGTTACGGGAGGTTGCGGCTTCATCGGCCGCCACGTCGCCCAGGAACTCACCGACCATGGCTATCAGGTGCGCCTGCTCGATGCGCTTGTCGATCAGGTGCACGGCGCCGAAGCCATCAACCTCCCTGCGGGGGCCGAACTGATCAAGGGCGACGTGCGCGACCGCGACGCTGTCGCCGAAGCGGTTTCCGACGCCGATGCCGTGATCCATCTGGCGGCCGAGGTTGGCGTCGGCCAGTCCATGTACGAGATCGCCCGCTATGTCGGCGCGAACGATCTCGGCACCGCGGTGCTGCTGGAGACATTGATCAAGCATCCGGTCGAGCGGATCATCGTGGCGTCTTCGATGAGCATCTATGGCGAAGGCCTCTATCAGACTCCGGACGGCGAGCGGATCGACAATGCGCGCCGAAAGCCTGCCGATATAAAGGAGGGCCGCTGGGATTTGGTATCGGCGACCGGCCAAGCACTGTCGCCTCTTCCGACGGACGAGGAGAAGCGGCCCGATCTCGCCTCGATCTACGCGCTGACCAAATATGCGCAGGAACGCGCGGTGCTGATCTTCGGCCAGGCCTACGGCGTCGATGCCGTTGCACTGCGCCTGTTCAACGTGTTCGGCGCCGGACAGGCGCTTTCCAATCCCTATACCGGGGTCCTCGCCAATTTCGCTTCGCGCCTCGCCAATGGCAAACAGCCGACGATCTTCGAGGACGGCGAGCAGAAGCGCGATTTCGTCCATGTGCGCGATGTCGCCACCGCGTTCCGCCTGGCGCTGGAGCAACGCCAGGCAGCCGGCCACGCCATTAACATCGGCAGCGGCCGAGCCTATTCGATCAGCGAGGTGGCCCGGCTGCTTGCCAAGGCCATGGGCGTTCCGAAGCGCCCCGCCGAAATTCTCGGCAAGGCGCGCTCCGGCGATATACGCAACTGCTTCGCCGACATTTCCAAGGCGCGCGAATTGCTCGGCTTCGAGCCGAAGCATCGACTGGAAGATTCGCTCGGCGAATTCGCGGCATGGGTTCGCAACAGCGTTGTTATCGACCGCGGCGCGGACATGCGGCGCGAGCTGGAAGAGCGGGGATTGGTCTCATGACCCAGGGCCACCGGCATCCGCGCAAGGCACCGATAGCCGTCATTGGCGGCAGCGGCTTCATCGGCTCCAACCTGGCCGACAGCCTGCTATCCGACGGCGAGGCCGTGCTGGTCGTCGACAATCTAAGCCGCCCGGGCGTCGAGCAGAATCTCGACTGGCTGGCGCAAAAGCACGGCGACCGGCTGAGCGCCAAAATCGTCGACATACGCGATGCCGGCGCACTGGCAGCGGCGCTGGCGCCGGCAAAGGCGATCTTTCACCTCGCCGCCCAGACCGCCGTGACGACCAGCCTGACCGATCCCGCGCAGGATTTCGACATCAACCTCAAAGGCACGTTCAACGTGCTGGAGACCGCTCGCAGCACCGGCGCCCCCGTAGTCTTCGCCAGCACCAACAAGGTCTATGGCAGCCTGCCCCAGATCGCAGTGCGGCAAGCCGATGATCACTACGAGCCGCTCGACGAGAAGGTGCGTGCGAGCGGGGTCGATGAGAAGGTAGGCCTTGATTTCTGCACGCCCTATGGCTGCTCGAAGGGCGCGGCCGATCAGTATGTGCTCGACTATTCCAAATCCTACGGACTGCCGACAGCGGTGCTGCGCATGAGCTGCATCTACGGGCCGCGCCAGTTCGGCACCGAGGACCAGGGCTGGGTCGCGCATTTTCTTCTCAGCGTCTTGTCCGGCCGGCCGATTACCGTTTACGGCGACGGCAGGCAGGTGCGCGACATCCTGCATGTGTCTGATGCCGTAGCCGCCTATCGCGGCGTGTTGGCCAGGATTGAGGCCCTCAAGGGCCAGGCGTTCAACCTGGGCGGCGGCCCGAGCAATGCGGTCAGCCTGCGCGTGCTGCTGGCGGAGATCGCCAACATGACGGGCAGCGACGTCGCGCTTTGCCACGACCGCGAGCGCGTTGGCGACCAACCCTTCTTCGTCGCCGACACGCGCAAGCTGCAAGCAGCGATCGGCTGGCAGGCGCGTGTCCCATGGCGCGAAGGCGTCAGCGATCTCGCCAGCTGGCTGCTTCGGCATCGGCTCCAACCGCACCCCGAAGCCACGAGGTACGTCGCATGAAGGTAGCGCTGGTCAATCCTCATTGGACATACGAGCACAGCATCTATTTCGGCTGCCGCCAGCCGCATCTGCCGCTTGAGCTCGGCTATTCGAAGGCGATGCTGGAAGCCGAAGGGCACGACGTGCTGATGCTGGACGGCTTGCTGCAAGGGCTGGACAACGCCGCCCTTGCGGAAAGCGTTGCGGCTTTCGGACCGGACATGACCGTCGTGACAACCGCGCCGACCTATCTGTTCTGGCGCTGCGCGCCGCCCGAGCTGCGCGTGCCGGCGGAATTCCTCAATCATCTCGCCGGGCGCGGCGGACGCACGGTGGCGGTCGGACCGCATGGCTCGGCAACACCGGCGCCGACCCTGCGCAAGCTCGGCGTCGATGTCGTCGTGCGCGGTGAATGCGAGGAGGTCGTGACGGAGCTTGCACGGGATAGCGACTGGAGCAAGGTTGCGCATACGGCCCGGCTCCAGGACGACTTTCCAGTGTGCAATGGCGGGGTGCATGCCAGCCCGTTCGTCGATCATCCTGCGCTCGCCTGGCCGTCCGACTGGATCGCCGCGCATGGCCACCACCACCACAGGTTCGATGCCCACCAGAAGGGCGCCGGCGCCGAGGTGGAAGCGTCGCGCGGCTGCCCCTATAATTGCAGCTTCTGCGCCAAGATCGACTTCCGCGATGCGTATCGGCGCAGGAAGCACGATGCCGTCATAGCCGAGATCGACGGTTTGATCGCTCAAGGGGTCGGCTACATCTATTTCATCGATGAAATCTTCCTGCCGCAGAAGGCGTTGCTGGAAGCGCTGGTCGACCGCGATATCCAGTTCGGTGTCCAGACCCGCATCGACCTGTGGAAGCCGGACCTGCTCAAGCTGCTCGGCGAGGCCGGCTGCGTCTCGATCGAAGCCGGCCTTGAAAGCCTGACCGTCGAGGGCCGTGCGATGCTCGCCAAGCGATGCCGGCTCGACACGGAGGATCTGGCCGCGCTTTTGGTCGATGCCCGTCGCCACGTGCCTTTCGTTCAGGCCAATCTGATCGGCGTGGTCGAGGACGACCCGGCGCTGGTGGACCATTGGCGCAAGCACCTCATCGATCACGGCGTTTGGGCGAACGAGCCCGTGCCGCTCTATCCCTATCCGAGCTCGCCCAGCTACCGCGAACTCTGGGGCGAACCCGACGATATTGCCTGGGAGCGAGCGCATGAGCACTACCTCGCCTCCTTCCGATCCTTCAGCGACATCCAGGACCAGCGTCCGCATGCGCTGGCTGAGTTGGAGTCCTCATGCTGCAATCACTGACCCATCGTCCGCGGCGCATTCTGATGACGACCGACGCCGTCGGCGGAGTCTGGCGCTATTCGCTCGATCTGGCGCGGGAGCTGGCGGCCAGCGGCGACAGCATCGTGCTTGCCGGGCTGGGACCCGAACCTTCCCCGGAGCAGGCGCGGGAGGCGCGGTCCTTCGCCACGCTGGTTTGGCTGAAATGCCCGCCGGACTGGATGACGCGCGACACGAAAGATCTCGACCGGTTGCCTGGGGAATTGCAGGAGCTTGCGTCGGACTATGCAATCAATCTCATACACCTCAATGCGCCGGCGCAGGCAGCCGGTCTCGAGCTGACTTGTCCGATCGTCGCGGTATCGCATTCCTGCGTGGTCACATGGCTGCATGCAGTGCGGGCGCAAGCGCCCGAGGGCGATTGGGCTTGGCAACGAGAGCGCAACCGGGTGGGATTCGACCGCGCCGAAGCCATTGTCGCGCCGAGCCGAAGCCATGCCGCCATGCTCGGAGCCTGCTACGGCCCGATCGCGGGCTTGAGCGTCGTCCACAATGGCGCGCTCCCCGGCCCGGCAGGCGCGCATCGCGAGTCCTTCGTTCTCGCTGCCGGCCGCTGGTGGGATGAGGGTAAAAACGGGTTGGCGCTCGATGCCGCGGCTGCCTTGTGCGGCCCTCCCGTTTTCGCCGCGGGCGAAACGGAAGGCCCGGACGGACAGCGCCTGTTCTTTGACAATTGCATCTCGCTCGGCTCGATCAGCCATTCAGAGGTTCGGCAATTGATGGCGCGGGCCAGCATGTTTGTCTCGCCGTCCATCTACGAGCCTTTCGGGCTGGCCGCCCTGGAGGCAGCCTCTGCGGGCACCCCCCTGGTGTTGGCGGACATCGCCACATACCGCGAGATCTGGGACGGAGCAGCGACGTTCTTCGACGCGCGCGATCCCCACGCGCTTGCCGGCTGCATCGCCATGCTCTCGCATGACGAAAGCTTGCGACGCCAGTTCGGTCAGCGCGCCGCCCGAAGGGCGCGCAAATTCTCGCTCAGCGCCCAGACGGCGCGAATGCGAGAGGTCTACGACCGGGCGGCGACGGCCATGGCAGGGCTTTGACCATGCGCTTCCTGTTTTACACCCACTCCGCCGTTTCCGACTGGAATCACGGCAACGCGCATTTCCAGCGCGGCATCATGCGCGAGCTCGTCGCGCGCGGACACGAGGCGGTCGCGCTGGAACCCGCCGACGGCTGGAGCCGATCGAATCTGCTTGCCGAGCAAGGCCCTTTCGCTGTCGAGCGCTTCCGCAAGGATTTCCCGGAGCTGATGGCGCTGACCTATGGCCCCGGCTTCGCACACGAAGCCTGGCTCGCCGGCGCGGATGTCGTGATCGTCCACGAATGGACGGACAAGGATCTTGTCGCGCGCATCGGACAGGCGCGAGCCTATGGCAATTTCACGCTCCTGTTCCACGACACTCATCACCGCGCCGTATCGGCGACGCAGGCGATAGCGGCACTTCAGCTCGAGCATTATGACGGAGTGCTGGTCTTCGGCGAGGTGCTGCGCGAGAGCTATCTTCGCGCCGGCTGGGGCAAACGGGTCTTCACCTGGCATGAGGCGGCGGACGACCGGCTGTTCAAGCCGTGCCCGGATGTCGAGCCCGTCTCCGACCTCGTGTGGATCGGCAATTGGGGCGACGACGAACGCAGCGCCGAGATCGCCGAGTTCCTGATCGAGCCGGCGAGCGCTCTCGCGCTGTCGGGAACGGTGCACGGCGTGCGCTATCCGACCGACGCCCGAGCCGCGCTTGCCGAGGCAGGGCTGCGCTATGATGGCTGGATTGCCAATGCCGACGTGCCGAAGAGCTTCGCCCGGCATCGCGTCACCATGCACATCCCCCGCCGGCCTTATCGGGAGAGCCTGCCCGGCATTCCGACCATACGCATGTTCGAGGCGATGGCCTGCGGCATTCCGCTGGTCTCGGCGCCATGGTCGGATGTCGAAGGACTGTTCCGTGCCGGCACGGATTTCCTGTTCGCCCGGAACGGCGCCGAGATGCGGGATCACCTTCGCGACGTGCTGAACGACAGCCAGCGTGCGGAGGCGCTGGCTGCGTCCGGCCGGGAAACCATCCTTGCGCGCCACACATGCCGGCACCGCGTCGACGAGTTGTTCGACATCCTCGCCGCATGCGGCAATCGCGAGGTCGCTGAAATCAAACCTGCAAGGGAGGCCGTTGCATGAAGATCGCCTTTTACGGATCGAGCCTTCTGTCGTCCTACTGGAACGGCGCGGCCACCTATTATCGGGGCTTGCTCAAGGCGTTGTCGAAGCGCGGCTATGACATCGTCTTCTATGAGCCCGATGTCTACGATCGCCAGAAGCATCGCGATATCGAGGCGCCGGACTGGTGCAGCGTCGTCGTCTATGAGCCGACAGCGCATGCGCTGATGCAGGTCGCCTCGCGCGCCGCGCAGGCAGACGTCGTGGTCAAGGCAAGCGGCGTCGGCTTCGAGGACGAGGCGCTGCTGCATGCGGTTCTCGACAACGCTCGCCCGGATGCGCTGACCGTGTTCTGGGACGTCGATGCGCCGGCGACCCTAAGCGAGCTGCGCAATCATGCCGAACACCCGCTGCATGAGGCGTTGAAGAGGATCGGCCTTGTGCTGACCTATGGCGGCGGCGATCCTGTGGTTTGGGACTATCGCGCGCTCGGCGCCGCGGAATGCGTGCCGATCTACAACGCGCTCGATCCTGAGACACATCATCCGGTCGCCGCGAATCCGCGCTTTGCCTGCGACCTGGCTTTCCTCGGCAATCGGCTGCCCGACCGCGAGGCGCGCGTCGACGCCTTCTTCCTCGATCCGGCCCGTGTGCTTGGCAGCCAACGCTTCCTGCTCGGCGGATCCGGCTGGGGCGACAAGCCCTTGCCGGCGAACGTTTCGTGGCTCGGCCATGTCGGTACGCGCGATCACAACGCTTTCAACGTGACGCCGAAGGCGGTGCTCAACATCAGCCGCGACAGCATGGCGGCCAACGGGTTTTCGCCCGCGACACGTGTCTTCGAAGCGGCGGGCGCGGGCGCATGCCTAATCACCGATGCTTGGCTCGGCGTCGAGTTGTTCCTGACCCCAGGCGAAGAGATCCTGGTCGCACGGGACGGCGCCGACGTCGCCGAGATCGTGCGCACGCTGACCCCGAAACGGGCGAAGGCGATCGGCGCCGCAGCGCTGCGGCGCGTTCTGGCCGAGCATACCTACACGCTGAGAGCCCGGCTGGTGGACGACATCTTCAAGGCGCATTTCGAGCGCCGGGCAATGGAGGCCGCGGAATGACGAAACCGCTCGACATCGTTTTCCTCGGACTTTCGTTATCCTCATCCTGGGGCAACGGCCACGCGACGACTTTCCGGGGACTGCTGCGTGCGCTCAACGAGCTCGGCCATCGCGTCACCTTCCTCGAACGCGACGTGCCCTGGTATGCGCATCACCGGGACCTGCGCGACCCCGATTTCTGCGACTTGCGCTACTACCAGACAGTCTCGGAGCTGCCCCGCAATCACCGGCAGGAGTTGCAGCGTGCCGACGCGGTGGTGATAGGCTCCTTCGTGCCGGAAGGCAGGGCCATCATCGACGACCTCGCTTCGCTGTGTACTGGACAGTTCTGCTTTTACGACATCGACACGCCGGTGACGCTGGCGCGGGTTGCCGAGGACGATTGCGATTACCTTGCCCGCAGGCAGATCCCCTATTTCGACGTCTACTTCTCCTTCACCGGCGGACCGACGTTGCAGCGCCTCAGATCGGAGTTCGGCGCCCGCCGAACGGAGCCGCTCTACTGCTCGGTCGATCCAAAGCGACACCATCGCACCAGAGACGCGATCGAATGGGATCTCGGCTATCTTGGAACATACAGCGCCGACCGGCAGCTCGCCCTCGAAACGCTGCTGCTGGAGCCGGCGCGGCGCCTGCCGGAGCGCCGCTTCGTCGTCGCCGGCTCGCAATATCCGTCCGATATCGCCTGGCCGGACAATGTCGAGCGGATCGAGCACCTGCCGCCCGCCGAACATGCCGCCTTCTACAGCCGCCAGCGTTACACGCTGAACCTTACGCGCGCGTCGATGATCGCGGCAGGATGGTCGCCCAGCGTGCGGCTCTTCGAGGCCGCTGCCTGCGGCACACCGATCATCAGCGACCGCTGGCCCGGTCTCGATAGCTTCTTCCCGGAATCGACGATCGAGACCGCAGCCAGTGCCGGCGACGTGCAGGAAATCCTCACAGCCAAATCGGAGCGGGCCAGACTCGATATGGCCCGTTCGGCACGCGAGGCGGTGCTTGCAAGCCACACCGGCGGCGCTCGGGCGCGTGAATTCGTTCAGGCTTTGACCCAGTCTGTCCATGCGCGCGCGGCGATCGATCTGAACGTGGAAAGTGCAGCATGAATAGCAGACAGGAGACTTTGCAGATGCGGCGATCAAGAAGGGTTCAGCAGACACAGACGGCGCTTGTCGCCGGCGGTGCCGGTTTCCTCGGTTCGCATTTATGCGAGGCCTTGCTTCACGAAGGGTATCGCGTCATATGCGTCGACAACTTTCTTACCGGCCGAATGGAGAATGTCAGCTCGCTGATCGGCCAAGCCCGGTTCCGGCTGATCGAGCAGGACGTTTGCGTCCCGCTGGAACTCGGCGAGACTGTCGACCGCGTTTTCAACCTGGCCTGCGCGGCATCGCCGCCCCGCTACCAGGCCGATCCGGTCCACACCACGCGCACCTGTGTGATCGGAACGCTCAATCTGCTCGAGCTCGCCGCAAGCAACGGCGCCCGCTTCCTGCAGGCGTCGACCAGCGAAGTCTATGGCGATCCGGAAGAGCACCCACAGCGCGAGGACTATGTCGGTCACGTCAACTGCACAGGACCGCGCGCCTGTTATGATGAAGGCAAGCGCACCGCGGAGACGCTCTGCTTCGATTATCTGCGGGCTGAGATGGCCGATATTCGCATCGCCCGCATCTTCAACACCTATGGTCCCAGAATGGACCCGGCCGACGGCCGGATCGTGTCCAACCTGGTCATGCAAGCGATCGAGAAACGGCCGCTGACGATATTCGGCGACGGCCGGCAAACCCGGTCATTCTGCTATGTCAGCGACATGATCGAAGGATTGCGGCGCCTTATGGATGTCGATCCCAATCCGCGACAGCCGGTGAATCTGGGCAATCCCGGCGAGTTTTCGATCCTCGAACTGGCAAAGCTGGTTCGGGAACTGACCGGCACCAAATCGCCCGTGAAATTCCTGCCCTTGCCGCAGGACGACCCGCGCCGCCGGCGGCCCGACATAGGCCGCGCAAGGGCGCTTCTCGGCTGGTCGCCCAAGGTGCCTCTCAGGCAAGGCCTGCTGCAAACCATAGCCTTTTTCTCGAGCCTCGACGACCTCGCGATGGAGCCCATCGCTCCGGTCAACAGGACTGAGGCCGGAAAAGTTCGGAACCTTCAGCTCTGAGGCGGTGGCTTCTTTCGCCGTAGCGGAACAACCGACCGGGATTGCGGTTGGACATGACAACCGTCATGGAGAAGAACTGTGCAGCCGAAGCGACCAATCAAGGACATCGACCAGATGGCGGCCGCCGAAACCGCCGCGTTCCTGCGGCGAGCCTCCATCACCTATCTCGAATGTTGCGTCAGCCTCATGATGACACATCTGCAGCGCGAGGAAGTGGCCACAATTCTGGAACAGGAAGCGGACATGCTGCGCAGGCTGGACTGATCAGGTCCTCGCGCGCTCGATAAAACGCGAAAGCCCGGTTTCGTAGCGGTCGGCGGCGCGCGTGGCCCTTACCCGCTCATCGCCATGTGTCGACTGTCCGGCCATCGTCCATAGCCCAAGCTGAAAGGCGAGATAGCAGGGCTCCATGTAGTCCACCAAAGAAAGATCGACGGCACGCGACATTTGTGCCTCAATGCCTTGGATGAGCCGCGAAAGCTCGGCGGCGGAAAGCTCATATTCCACCGTCGCGCCTGCAATGTCCCAGGCTATGTCCTGACAGCCGACAATGTCGTGCGAGCGG
This sequence comes from Mesorhizobium sp. CA5, assembly GCF_020165105.1. Taxonomy (NCBI): domain Bacteria; kingdom Pseudomonadati; phylum Pseudomonadota; class Alphaproteobacteria; order Hyphomicrobiales; family Phyllobacteriaceae; genus Mesorhizobium; species Mesorhizobium sp. CA5. The sequence continues at coordinate 249,357 of NZ_JAIUHJ010000006.1, forward strand.
CAATGGTCGACGGCGTCCGTCTTGAGCAGGGTTCCGTCCGGCCTAACCAGAAATTCCCACGGGTGCAGGCGTCCGTCGATCTCGATCCTCCGCAGGAAGGGATGTGAGGAGTGGCGGGCGAACCAACCCTTTAATGCTTCGGCCGGCCCTTCCCCCAAGGCTTCCCTGCAGTTTTGCACGGCCATGTCTGCAAGCCTCTCCAGCAACGCGCCGGCCTCTTCGGTCTGCAACGCGGCAGCGCGCCAGCCGAGATAGCGTCCAAGCCATTCGACCAGCAGGTCCCTGGCCAGCTCTGTCCGATCCAGCCTGTCCGCCTCTGTCCAACGCTCGATCAGGAAGCCGTGGCAGAGTCCGGCGGGCTGCGTTCCAAAACCGGCCCTGTGCACCCACCTCGCCGTGTGCAGCTTGTGCTGCCCGGTCCCGCCGAGACCGGCGAACTTGACCAACCAACGCTCCGTGCCCGCCCGTGCCATGAATTTTCGCCGCTCAAAGCCGGCAAACACCGGAGGCCAATGCTCCGGCGGCGTGGAAATATGCTTGCGCCATTCGCCGCCGGAAATCTCGCAGAGTTCGACATCGGGCTTGCCGAGCAGGTTCGCCACCCAGTGGCGAAGGTTCGGCGCGACGCATCCATCGAAGGCCGCTTCGAAATCCGCGACATGGCGCGAGCAGTGGCTCCAAATAGCCTGCATGTCTGCCGAAGCTTGCACGCCCGGCCCGCCGCGGTGGCTCGGGAACAGATGAATGCGCTCCTGGTCGATGCCCTGCCGGCGCAGCCAGGCAACGACAGCATGAAAGGAACTGCCGGAGAGGCCCGGACCTTCATCAACGATGGCAAATTTGGCGTGAGCTCTGTCGCGCCAGCCGCCGAGGAGTTCGGGCGTGGCGCATATGTGGCGCCTAAACGGGTGCCCGATCGGCCGTACACTGACAGGAGGCGGCGCATGCAGCGCGGCGGCGACCATCGCCGCGAGGCCGAGACCGACGCCGCGGATCCCGATGACGCAGGTGTTTGCGTCGAGGCCCGACTGCAGCGCCGCAAGCAGATAGGTTTCCGGATATAGCGCATAAAGCGCGTAGCCTTCGGCCGGGCCGGTAACTATTTCGCTGCTACAGTCGATGGTGGCAAGCTTCGCAAGCAGCAACGGGTCGAGCGCTCCGCTCCTGACAAATCCTTGTTGCCAGGATCGCAGCACTTCCTCCGACAACTCGACGAGAATTTCCGACCCCAGCTTCTGTGTCGACGAATTGCAATCGGCACCCCTGGTGTCGAATTCCGCATCGGCAAGGCCTTGCACAAGTTCGGAGGCGCTGACGAAAAGATCGACCACGGCGGCGTGACGTTCGATACCGGCGGGCAGATCGCCGAGTGCTGCCGCTGCGGCCAAGGCAGCTTCCCTCAGCTGTTGTGCGCTGCGCGTTCGCTTGTGGTCGCCGAAGACGATCATGCGGCTCCTATCCCCCGTCTGGCCGCCAACGCGAAGCGGCGCCTCTTTGATCCGAGATCCGGCTTAGCAATTTTTCGCGGCGCGAAGGAACATTCGAGGTCGCTCCCGGTTCGGCGCGAGGAACTTACCTTCAGCAAAGAGGCAGCGGTTTCGTGACATCGAAGAAAGTTCGCATCGGCATCGTTGGCGTGGGCAATTGCGCGTCATCTCTTGTGCAAGGTCTCTCCTACTATCGCCACGCCAACGGCAACGAGCCTATCCCCGGGCTGATGCATGCCGACCTCGGCGGCTATCATGTCGACGACATTGAGGTCGTCTGCGCCTTCGATGTCGCGAAAAACAAGGTTGGGCGCGATGTGGCGGAAGCGATCTACACCGCGCCCAACAACACCTTCCGTTTTGCTGATGTCGCGCCGACCGGCGTCCGTGTGGAGCGCGGCCCAACACTCGACGGCATCGGCAAATATCTCCGGGACGAGATCGAAGAGTCGGATGAACCGGTCGCAGACGTAACCGGCCGGCTGCGGGGGAGCGGGGTCGAGGTGCTGATATCCTATCTTCCGGTCGGCTCCGAACAGGCGACGCGCTTCTATGCCGAATGCGCGCTTGAGGCCGGCTGCGCCTTCGTCAATTGCATTCCTGTCTTCATCGCCTCGCGGCCGGAATGGCGCCAGCGCTTCGAGGAGCGCGGTCTTCCCCTCGTCGGCGACGATATCAAGAGCCAGGTCGGCGCAACAATCGTGCACCGGCTGCTCGCCAATCTCTTCCGGGAGCGCGGCGTGCGCATCGATCGCACCTATCAGCTCAACTTCGGCGGCAACACCGACTTCCTCAACATGCTTGAGCGCGAGCGGTTGGAATCGAAAAAGATTTCCAAGACGCAATCCGTCACCAGCCAGATCGACGTCCCGCTCGAGGCCGGCAACATCCATGTCGGTCCCAGTGACCATGTCCCGTGGCTGACTGACCGCAAATGGGCCTATATACGGGTCGAAGGCACCACCTTCGGCGGCGTGCCGCTCAATGCCGAGCTCAAGCTGGAGGTCTGGGATTCGCCCAATTCCGCGGGCGTGGTCATAGACGCCGTCCGCTGCGCAAAGCTGGCCCTCGACCGTGGCATTGCCGGCGCGCTCACAGGCCCCAGCAGCTACTTCATGAAGTCGCCGCCCCAGCAGTTCACCGACGCCGAGGCGCGGCTGCGCACATTGGCCTTCATCGCCGGAGGGGACGAGCCGTTGCTCGATGCCGCCGAATGACCACGACTTTCTTTCTCATCCGCCACGCGGCTCATGATCATGTCGGGTGCTACTTGGCCGGGCGGCTCGATGGCGTTCGCCTCGGCGAGGCCGGACAGGCGCAGGCGCTGCATCTCGCGCGCCGCATGGCGCGCGAGCCGCTCGCCGCCATCTTGAGCAGTCCGCGCGAACGCACGCTGGAGACCGCGAAGCCGATCGCGATCGCCTGCGGGGTCGAGAAGATCTCGATTCGCAAAGAACTCGATGAGATCGACTTCGGCGAGTGGTCCGGCAAGACCTTCGAAGAACTGAACGGCGACGCAAGCTGGCGGCTTTGGAACGACCAGCGCCAGAGCGCCCGTACGCCGAGCGGCGAGACGATGCTGGATGTCCAACACAGGATCGTCGGCCTGATGGACGCGTTGCGCGAGAATGGGCAGGGTCAGTGCATCGCCCTTATCAGCCATGCCGACGTCATCAAGGCAGCCGTCTGCGCGATTCTCGGCCTGCAGCTCGGCGACTGCTTCCGCTTCGATATTGCGCCGGCCTCGGTCACCACAGTCGTTCATGGCGACTGGGGTTCCAAGCTCATTCGCCTCAACGAACTCCCCTGACGGAGCGGCTGGCGATGCGCATGGTCATATTCGGTCTCACCGTCACGTCCTCATGGGGCAACGGCCATGCCACGCTCTGGCGCGGGCTGATAGGCGCTCTGGCCCCATTTGGCTGGTCGATCAGCTTCTTCGAGCGCGACACGCCCTATTACGCCGGTGCCAGGGACCTCGACCGACTCGACGCTTGCAACATCATTCTCTACCCGGACTGGGAGAGTATCCGCCATGAGGCTGAGGCCGCGATACGGCAGGCCGACGTGGTCATAGTCACCTCTTATTGTCCGGACGCCGTGAGGGCCTCGCGGCTCGCCAACGAGAGCTGTCGCGGGCTGAAGGTGTTCTACGATCTCGATACACCGGTAACGCTGGCGAGAATCGAGCAAGGTGACTATCCGGCCTATTTCGAGCCGGATGGCCTGCGCGATTTCGACCTGATCCTGAGCTATACCGGAGGACCGGCGATCGATGCGCTGAAGGGTATTCTCGGCGTGCGCCATGTCCTGCCGCTATACGGACATGTCGACCCCAACCGGCACCGGCCAGCCCCGCCACGGTCCGAGTTCGCCGGCGATCTCTCCTATCTCGGAACCTATGCCGAGGACCGGCAGGCGGCCGTGGAAAGACTGCTCGTAGCTCCAGCGGCCCAACTGCCGAACCGCCGCTTCATCATCGGCGGCGCACAATATCCAGCGGACTTTCCATGGAGCGGCAATATCTTCTTCGTCAGGCACCTGCCGCCTGCGGATCACCCCGCCTTCTTTTCCTCCTCGCGCCTGACGCTGAACGTCACCCGCGAGGCGATGGCGCGCAAGGGCTGGTGCCCGTCAGGCCGGCTGTTCGAGGCAGCCGCCTGCGGCGCCGCGATCATCTCCGACGATTGGGCCGGCCTCGACAGCTTCTTCACGCCCGGCAGCGAGATTCTGTTGGCACACACTACCGGCGATGTCGTCGCCGCGCTTGGCCTGTCGGACAACGAAATCGAGGCGCTTGGCCGCCGCGCCCGTGAACGCGTGCTCGACGAGCACACGTCCGCGCACCGCGCCGCCGAACTCGATCGCATCTTGAACGCCGCCGCGTCCATGGCAGATGGAGCAATGGAGGAAGCCGTCTGATGTTGGGGATCGTGCCTGCCGCGGGCCGCGGCAGCCGCATTCAGCCGCTGGGTTTTTCCAAGGAGCTGTTGCCGGTCGGCAGCCGGCTGGACGGGCAGACCGAGCGCCCTTGCGCGGTGAGCGAATATCTGGTGCGGCGGATGGTCCGAAACGGCGTCGACCGCATCTGCTTCATCATCGGTTCCGGCAAGTCGGACATTCTCGAATATTATGCCGCGGGTTATGACACCGCCGCAGCAATCTTCGTCGCGCAGCCCTCCCCGATCGGACTGTGCGATGCGATCTTCCGTGCCGAGCCGCTGGTCACGCCGGAAGAAACGGTCCTGATCGGCCTGCCGGACACCATCTGGTTCCCCGAGGACGGCTTCTGCCGCCTGGCCGACGACCGGCTGTCCTTTCTGATGTTTCCGGTCGATCGCCCGGAACTGTTCGACGCCGTCGTCCTGGATCAGAGCGGACGTGTCGAGCAAATCCAGGTCAAGCAAGCTGATGCCGCAACAAACTGGGTCTGGGGCGCCTTCAAGATGCCTGGCCGTATCTTCCACCAGCTCGCGGCACTGTGGCGCCAGCGCGAGGGCTTCGACGAGTATTTCGGCACGCTGGTCAACGCCTATCTCGCAGCCGGAGGCGAGGCTTACGGCGTAAAGGCCGGAACGGCCTATGTCGACGTCGGCACTTTCGATGGATATCGCACGGCGCTCAGGCTGCTCGAAAGCAACGATGCCGTTGAAGATGAGACCCCGCCGATGCTCGCATCGCAAGATCTCTCAACGGTGCCAACCCTTCCAGGCGAAGGAGCTTAGCCATGCTGCATTCCAGCACGGAAATACGCCGCCGCATCGACGCACTGGGACCGTGGTTCCACAATATGGAGCTTGCGGGCGTGGAAACCGCGCCTGATCATTTCCTCGGCAATTATCCACTGATCAAATGGCGCAAATTCGCGGATGCCATTCCGACTGACCTTTCGGGCATGTCCGTGCTCGATATCGGCTGCAACGCCGGCTTCTATTCGATCGAGATGAAGAAGCGCGGCGCCGACCGCGTGCTCGGCATCGATTTCGACCAGGCCTACCTCGCCCAGGCGCGCTTCGCCGCCGAGATCGCCGGCTGCGATATCGAATTCCGGGAAATGTCCGTCTACGACGTCGGGGCGCTTGGCGAGCGCTTCGACATCGTGCTGTTCATGGGTGTGCTCTACCACCTGCGCCATCCGCTGCTGGCGCTCGACCTGATCCGCGCGCATGTCGCAGGCGACCTGATGATCTTCCAGTCGATGCAGAGGGGCAGCGGGGACGTCCTGCCGCTCGAACAGAACTACCATTTCTGGACACGCGAGCTCTTCGATCGACCTGAATTTCCGAAACTGCACTTCATCGAGCATCGCTATGCGGACGACCCGACCAACTGGTGGATTCCAAACCGTGCCTGCACCGAAGCGATGCTGCGCAGCGCCGGCTTCGAAATCGTGCTGCACCCAGAGGACGAGGTCTATTTCTGCCGTGCGGCGGGCAATCCGTCCGACGGCGCCGCCGTCTATCCCGCGAAAGGAGAGGCCGATGATTGAAGCCGCGATGATCTGGAACGAGCCCAACAACAAATCGCATTGGGATCCCGAGCTCGATCCGGACTGGAGCCGTTTTGCCTCGATGGCAATCCTGGCCGCCGATGCGATCGACCGGGAAAACCCGGCCGTCACAAAGGTGCTGGGCGGTATTTCGCCGATCGATGCCGGCTTCATGACACGCATGAAGGATTTCGGCGTGCTCGACCATGTCGACGCCGTCGCGGTGCATGGCTTCCCGCTCGACTGGAATCTCTGGCAAATCAACGAATGGCCGCAGAAGCTCGGCGAGATCGCCGCCATCACCGATCTGCCGATCTGGGTCAGCGAAGTCGGCGTGTCGACCTTCGGCGCCGAGGAGATCCAGCTCTGGGGCCTGCGCCGCACGGCCGAGCTGCTGCTTGGAATCGCACCGCGGGTGCAGTGGTACAGCCTCTATGACCTGCCGCGTTCATGGGAGGCGACGACGCGCCATCGCGAGGCGGAAGGCTCGTCCTATTACAGGCACTTCTACATGGGCCTGCTGCGCGAGGACGGCACGCCCAAGCCGGCACTCGAGGAGTTCGTGCGCCACACCCCGCAAATGGGCCTGGTACAGTGGTTCCATTTCGAGGACCATCGGCTGGATGATGCCGTAGCCTGGATGCACCGACTGGGCGTGACGCACCTGCGCACTGGCCTGTCTTGGGCGGACAGCTTCCGGCCGAACGCGCTGGGCTGGTTCGATCGCCAGATGGAAGCGCTCGCCGACTTCAACGTCACGGTGACCTTCTGCTTCACGCCTGAACATCGGGGTCTTCAGCCCCACCACACAAGTCCGCCGCAGGTGCCCGAGGAATTCGCCGAATTCTGCGCCGCGATGATCCGCCGCTACGCTCCTGCGATCAGCGACGACATGACACGAACGCGGCGCGTGTCGGCGGCATGGTGAATCCCGGCTCGATCGGCGATGACACTGACTGTCCTCAACGTCGCCTACCCCCTCGCGCCTGTCGGGCCGGATGCGGTCGGCGGCGCCGAGCAGGTGCTGTCGGCGCTGGACCGGGCGCTGGTTGAGAAAGGCCACCGGTCGGTTGTCGTCGCCTGCCATAGGTCAAAGACGGCCGGCGTCCTGGTCGAAACACCGGCCGAAGCAGGCGTGCTCGACAAGGCGGCGAAGGACCGGGCCCAGCAGGCGCATCGCGACGCGATCGCGGCCGCCCGGGCGCGCTGGCCTATCGACGTCGTTCACCTCCACGGCATCGACTTCGATGCCTATCTGCCCACCGACGGCCCAACCTTGGTGACGTTGCACCTGCCGCTGGGCTGGTATCCCTCCGAAGTGCTTGCGCCGTCGCGCGAGGACCTGTGGCTGCACGCGGTCTCGGAGGCGCAGCATAGGACTGCGCCGGCAGGGTCGAGACTTGCGAAGCCTATTCCAAACGGCGTCGATATCGATGCGCTGAACGAGCCCCGGTTGCGGCTCGATTTCGCTTTGGTGCTCAGCCGCGTCTGTCCCGAAAAGGGCATCCATCTCGCAATCGAGGCAGCCAAGCGCGCCGGCACTCCCCTGGCGATCGCCGGCCAGGTCTATCCCTATGAGACACATTTGCGCTATTTCGCCGACGAGGTCCGTCCTCGCCTCGATCGGCAGCGGCGTTTTCTCGGGCCGCTGGGGTTTCGCGCCAAACGGCGGCTGCTCAACGCCGCCCGCTGCCTGGTCGTCCCCAGCCTTGCCGCCGAAACAAGCTCGCTTGTCGCGATGGAGGCGCTTGCCTGCGGCACGCCGGTCGTCGCTTTCCCGAATGGCGCCCTTCCCGATGTCGTCCAGCATGGCAGAACCGGATTTCTGGTCAATGACGTCGAGGAGATGGCTAAGGCCATCGTCCATTCTGGAGCGCTGGACCATGAGACCTGCCGGGCCGAGGCGCGCCGCCGCTTCTCGCTTGAGCGCATGGTCACATCCTACATGGATGCTTACGAAGCGCTGGCGAAGCTTGGCACCCGCCGCGCCTTGCTGGGGACCGCCTAATGGGCGGTCTGCGCACCGAGATCATTCGCGATCCCGGGACGTTCGAGGACCTTGAGCCGTGCTGGTGGCAGCTCTGGGGACGGAGCATCTCGGCCACGCCGTTCCAGTCTCCTGCCTGGCTCATTCCCTGGTGGCGTACATTCGCGCCAGGCGATCTCACCGCAATTGCCGTGTGGAGCGGAGACGAACTCGCCGGACTGGCGCCGCTCTATATCGAAAGGCATGATGGCGGTCAGCGAATGCTCCCCATCGGAATTTCGCTGAGCGACTATCTCGACATTTTGTGCGCGCCGGAACTGAAGGCGGAGACTGAGGCCGCCATAGCCGAAGCGGCGCTGTCGCTGGAATGGTCGCAGTGGATCCTGCCCGATCTCTCGGCCGACGCCATATCGCTGAGCCTTGAGCTGCCGAATGCCGAAGAGCGCCGATCGATGGCGCACGCGGCCTGTCCTGTGCTGTTGCTCGACGGCGATCGGACTCTGGCCCGCTCGGTTCCGGCGAGACGGAGGCGTCAGTTGCGCCGCGCCGAGAGAGCTGCCCGGCGAAAAGGAGCCGTCATTGTCAGCCGCGGCGAATCCGATCCGCAGACATTTCTCGACAGGCTCATCCGACTGCATGGCGCGCGCTGGACCCGCCATGGCGGTGGCGTCCTGTCCGACACGGCTGTGGAATTTCATCGCCGGGCCCTGCCGCGGCTTGCCGATAACGGCATGGCGCGATGCTTGACGATCCAGATCGACGATGCCGTCGTCGGCGCCTATTACGGTTTTCATCACCGCGACCGGGCCTATGCCTATCTTGGCGGTTTCGATCCGGCCTATGCCGACGAAAGCCCCGGCGCGATTCTGATCGGGCATGCCATCACCGGAGCCGCCAGCGAGGGCGCGCTGGAGTTCGATTTCCTGCGCGGCAGGGAAGGTTACAAATATGGCTGGGGCGCGAAGGACCGCTGGACGGCGCAGAAGGTGTGGACCAGGAGCGCGTCGCCGTGAACGTCGCGAGCCAACCCGGTGCGATTGCCAGGCGCTTGCTCGAGGATTGCATGACGGACGGCCTTTCCGTCGACAACGCGCTGGCCAGATTGGCCGTTTATACCGACAAGACGACCAGCGTGGCGCAATTGGCGGATATCGCGCTGGACATGCGTCCAAGCCATGCTCCCCGGCGATGCTGGCTGGAGGAGGTCGCCACGATGCTTCGTGGCAAGGCGGACGCCTTCGACAAGGTCCGCAGAGCGGCTGCCTGCGTGTCGCATGACTGGCCGGATAGCGAACCGACCGCCATGACCGTCAAACGGCTGGCCGGCAGCTTCGATCGGGCGGCCGCCATATCTCCCGCGGCCAGCGTCCAGTTGTCCTCGCTTGGCGACGAGCACAGGCTGTCGACCACCACCGCCGAGATTGTCGCATGGCTGGAACAGCAGGGTTTCCTTGGTGCCCATAAGCACATACTCGACATCGGCTGCGGCATCGGGCGTCTCGAACATGCGCTCGGCACCCACACAGGATATGTCGTCGGCATCGACATCTCGTCGCGGATGATCGAAATCGCGCGCCGGCGATGCGCCGGCCTTGCCAATGTGGAATTTCACCTGACCTCAGGCCTTGATCTCGGTGATTTCGCCGATGCAAGCTTTGACGGCGTGCTGGCCCTGGACAGTTTTCCTTACCTGGTGCTCGCCGGGATTGCCGAGCGGCATTTCATCGAGATCGCGCGCGTGCTGCGGCGGGGAGGAATGGCAGCGATCCTCAACTATTCCTATCGGACATCGCCGGGTATCGATTCCGGCGACATCAGCCGTCTTTCTCATGCATGCGGCATGGACCTCGTGGTCGACGGCGAAATGCCGTTCGGCAGTTGGGACGGCATGGTCTTTCTTGTCCGTCGTGACGGCGGAACATAACGCACCGGCGGCAGTTCGGTCACCGAACAGTTCCAGGCCAGCAGAACAGGGAGAAGCAGATGGCATCCGGCGGTAAGAAACAGATGGGCCGCGGCAGCCAGGGCAAGGGTTCCGGAACCGGAGCCAAGACGACGCTTGCAAAGGACATGGTCGGCGAGAACGACGTGCTGTCCAACCGGGACAAGAAGCAGCACACCGAGCAACGAGGTCTGGACGGCAACCGGATCAAATCCGATCAGTATCAGGATCACGCTGCGAACCGCCTTCCCAAGGATTGAGCTGATGTTTCCAGATCACCTCTTGCCGCAAAATCCGGGGACAACGGACCGGAAACCCCACAGCCTGCGGCAAGCGCCTTGCATAGGCCGGTCGGCTATGCCTCTGTGAGATTTGAAGGGGCCTCTGTTTGTTAAGAGAATGCCATGTCTCACAGGAGTCAGCGCGACCTTTGCGCCCGGGTAATCCAGAGCTTGGACCAGGAGATCGCATCGCTGCTGAACGCTATCGAGCGGGAGGAGGTCCCTGACCGGCTGACAAGGCTTGCACTCGAACTGCAGAACGCTCTGATCGAAAAGCGCAAAGGCGACATGGCGGGTGAGCGCGGTTGAAGATGTCACCAGCAAGGATGCGGCATTCCTTGGAGACGGGAAGGCACGATATCGCTCGCTGTCGCGTGATCGGTGGAACCTTAACATAAGTTAGTCGTTGTAGCCGATTGGGGATCATCCCGATGGCTGGCAGAACTCCGGAAGTGGACGAACTCGTTCGGCGGCTGGTCGCGCAGACGGGCATCACCGAAGCGCAAGCGCTCGAACTTGTTTCTCTGCTCGGTCTGAATTGGGCCTCGTTGATGAGAGAGGCCAAAGTCATGACAGCAGCCCAGCGCCGGTAGGATTTAGCGCCTCGCGCCCTCTGTATCCCAATGATTGTCCGAAAGTTGACGTCGTGGCTCGATCAGCGCTTGCGGCGAGCTTTCTCCGAGGAATTCCAGAACGCCGGCACGGGCGCGGTTGAGGCGGCTTTTGACGGTGCCGACAGCGCAACCGCATATTTGCGCGGTTTCTTCGTAGCTTACGCCCAGTACGCCGATCAGCATCAAGACCTCACGCTGATGGGACGGCAGCTTCTGGATGGCTTGATGCACTTCCCTGCTTTGCACGGACCAATCCTGGGACGGTTCCGAAATCGGCCGGCTGGAGGCGCAGTCGAGCAGCCCGGGGGCCTCCCTGGCCGCCGCTTTGACACGCGTGTAGTGCGTGTTGCGCATGATGGTGAAGAGCCAGGACTTCAGGCGCGTGCCGGGCTCGAATTTGTCCAGGTTGGAGAGCCCTTTGGTCAACGTTTCCTGTACAAGATCGTCGGCATCGTCGGGCACGCGACAGAAGGTCCGCGCAAAAGCCCGCAAGGCAGGAATGAGGTTGACGATGGAGATCTCCTCGGTGCTGGGGTTCGGCAGATTATGCTCTCTGAATGACAATGTTCCGGCCCCAGCAAGTAGGAATTACGCAGTGCAGACTAGGGAGAATGTTTGAGAAATCGGAACGTTCCTGTTTTCCATCGCTCGGCCAAACTTTTGGTGAGGTGGCGTGATCGAAGGGAGTGGCAACATTCAACGGGCCGCCTCGATCTTCGGTTCCTCGATTACCAAGGCATGGAAATGATCACGATGTCCGATCCGCCGAACTCGAGCAGTTTGGCGTGCAATCGGCGAGCGCGCTGCGTATGCAGCATATATTGCCACCAATTGGGGGGCACGACCTCTGGGAGCAGCACTGCAATGGTGCGGCCGTCGAACTCGCCGCGCAGCGCCTTGATCTCCTTCAATAACGGCTCGTACATCAGCCGGTAGTCGGCTTTGAGGAGAAGCAGGCGTGGCGGGCGCAGGCCAGCCGCCCTCGCCGGCGCTTCCACATCCTGCGACCACCTCCCGCGAATTGCGCGCTCTTCGTCGCTCTCTTCACCCGACAGCCGCGCCACATGGACGGCGATGACATCTTCGGACAGGTGAAAGGCAAAGCTGAGCGCCTTGTCCGCCATCCTGTTCCATTGCTGGGTCACGACAAGAACGACAGGGGGCTCGGTGCTGCTCAAATCGACTTTCCCGGGCTCGCGCAGACTTGCCTCGAGCTGGTCGTAATAGCGCCTCACCAGCCGCAGCAGGAGGATCACAACCGGGATGACGATCACCGTGATCCAGGCGCCTTCCCTGAATTTGGCGACGACAATCACGATGAGCGCCAGCGCGGTGACTATGCCGCCGAACGCGTTGATCGCCAGATGCATCCGGTTGCCCGTCCGGCTCGTATCCTTGGTCGTGCGAAGCGCCCTTACCCAGTGCATCACCATCCCGGTCTGCGACAGCGTGAAGGTCAGAAAGGCGCCGATGGCGAAAAGCGGGATCAGATGGTCGGTGATGCCGCCGAACACGACCAGCAGCAGTCCTGTCGACGAGGCGAGGTAAAGGATGCCGATCGAGAAAACGAGCCGGCGGCCAACCATGGCGAAGGGCTTGGGAAGATACCCGTCTTCCGCCACCATGCGGCAAAGGCGGGGGAAATCGACGAAGCTTGTATTGGCCGAAAGCGCCAGCACGCAAAGCAGGCTACCGATGGCGACATAGTAGAAGACCCCGTCGCCAACGACGGCATGTGCAAGCTGCGACAGCACGCTCTGATAGCCGTCCTTCTCCTGATCCATCGCACCGATGCGGTAGCGTGCCGACAGGAAGGCGATGCCGCCGAGCAGCAGTCCAAGGATCAGACAAATCGCCGCCAGCGTGCGCCGGCCGTGCCTGACGGGCGGATCCTTGAATGCGGTCATGCCGTTGCTGACCGCCTCTACGCCGGTCATCGCCGTGCAGCCGCTGGCAAAGGCGTGCATCAAGAGGAGCAGGCTTACCGTTTCGGACGGCTGCTGCAGGGGCGGCGGTGGAATTGCCGGCACCGGCTGACCGCCGGAGGCAAGCGTCTTCGAGACGCCGATCGCCAGGATCGCCAGGAAGCTCGCAACGAACAGATAGGTCGGCAGGGCAAACAACCGGCCGGCATCGAGCGTGCCGCGCAGGTTGACGACGGTTACCAAAAGCAGGATCCCGAGGCAGAGCCAAAGCGTGTAGGCATGCAGCGAAGGCAGCGCCGACACCAGCGCGCCGACGCCGGCAGAGATGCCTACGGCGACATTGAGCACGTAGTCGACCATCAGCGCGGCGGCGGCGAGCAGGCTGGCGTCACGGCCAAGATTTTCGCGCGAGACGATATAAGCTCCGCCATTGCCGGGGTAAGCGGCGATGGTCTGGCGGTAGGAAAGATAAAGGACCGCAAGCAAACCGACTATGGCGCCCATGATCGGACCGATATAGCCGAGACCCGCCGCGCCGAGCGGGATCAGGATCGTGAGCGCCGCTTCCGGCCCATAGGCCGACGAACCCAGCCCATCGAGGCCCATTGCCGGCACGCCCTCGAACACGCCGATCTTGCGTTGCGACTGTTCCTGATTTGCCAGGCGCCGGCCGAGAATCCAGCCCAGTATCGACATGTCGTTGTCCCGAGAAACTTCTCCCGAATAGCGCGGGGAGAAGAATGTTCCTCGACTGCGCCTTCCGATTCTGAGGGCGGGCGGGAATGGGCCGGTCGCTAGGAATCACCGGCCGCGAGCGGATCTCGTGGCGCTATGGGGCTGTCGCGCAGCGCGAGGGCTCCGATTGCTTGTCTGCTTGGTTTCAGCGACTGTGGCATCAAGTGCGGCCACGCACTTCAATGCCAGCCGGGCAGCTCCCTCAGCTGCATTCGGTCGGACCTGTGAAGCGCATGAACATGAACGTCGTTGTTGACGATCTGCGCGCCCATTCATTTCTTCTTGAATTCAAACAGCTCAACCAGATTGGCCGACGGATCTTCCAGAAGTCTGGCGCGACCAGCTCCCGCCTCGCTGATTTCTCCTTTGAATTTGACGCCTGCATCGTTCAACCGGCCGACGACGACATCTATGTCCTTCGTGACGATCATGAATCGGTTCCACCCGCCAGGCTCTGGTTTGCCGCCAGCAGTTCCTCCACTGCCTGCCCCCGGAGCGCTAAGGTAAAGCGTGAGATCATCGCGAATGAGCGCTGCGAACTTGCCAGGGTTGTGCATGTCAACCTCGAACTCGAGGTTATCGCGATAAAACGCGACCGAACTGTCAACGTCTGTCACAATGTATCGGACGGATGCCATGGCCCGTGCTCCTTTCACCATAGAAAGTGAACTGGCCGATGGGAATGTGGTTCCTTGGCATTGGCGGCCAATAGTCTGCGGGTCGGCTGATGAGGACACGACCTGGGCTTCTACCGCCTGCGGAGCAGCGTCGCTCGATTTTTATCTGTCGCTGGTCTCCGATCGCTTATACATCCTGCTATCCCATGCCTACTCCATGGTACTTCCTGTTACTCCCACTCGATCGTCCCGGGCGGCTTCGACGTCACGTCATACACCACCCGGTTGATGCCTTTGACCTCGTTGATGATGCGGGTGGCGGCGGCGGCGAGGAAGTTCATGTCGTAGTGGTAGAAGTCCGCCGTCATGCCGTCGACCGAGGTGACGGCGCGCAGCGCGCAGACGAATTCATAGGTCCGGCCGTCGCCCATGACGCCCACGGTCTGCACCGGCAGCAGCACGGCGAAGGCCTGCCAAATGGCGTCATAGAGGCCGGCCTTGCGGATCTCGTCGAGATAGATGGCGTCGGCCTCGCGCAGGATCTCCAGTTTTTCGCGCGTGATGCCGCCCGGGCAACGGATGGCAAGGCCGGGGCCGGGGAAAGGATGGCGGCCGATGAAGCTTTCGGGGAGGCCGAGCTCCTTGCCGAGCGCCCTCACCTCATCCTTGAACAGTTCGCGCAGCGGCTCGACCAGCTTCATGTTCATGCGTTCGGGCAGGCCGCCGACATTGTGGTGCGACTTGATTGTCACCGACGGACCGCCGGAGAAGGAGACGCTTTCGATGACATCGGGATAAAGCGTGCCCTGGGCCAGGAAATCGGCGCCGCCGAGCTTCTTCGCCTCTTCCTCGAACACCTCGATGAACAAGCGGCCGATGGTCTTGCGCTTCTTTTCGGGGTCGGCCTCGCCTTCCAGCGCCGAGATGAAGCGGTCGGAGGCGTCGACCAGGATCAGCGGCAGGTTGTAGTGCTGGCGGAACATCTCCACGACGCCCTTGGCCTCGTCCTTGCGCATCAAACCGTGGTCGACGAGGATGCAGGTCAGCTGGTCGCCGATCGCTTCGTGGATCAAAAGTGCGGCGACCGAGGAGTCGACGCCGCCCGAGAGCGCGCAGATGACCTTGCCCTTGCCGACCTGCTTGCGGATCAATTCCACAGCGTGCTCGCGATAGGCGCGCATCGTCCAATCGCCCTCGATGCCGGCGATGTTGTGGACGAAGTTCCTGAGCAGCCTGGCGCCGTCCGGCGTGTGCACCACTTCCGGATGGAACATGATGCCGTACATCTTGCGCTCGATATCGCCGAAGATCGCGAAGGGCGAGCTTTCCGACTTTCCGAGCACCTTGAAGCCCGGCGGCAACTCGATGACCCGGTCGCCGTGACTCATCCACACCTGGTGGCGCTGGCCAGGCGCCCACAGGCCTTCGAACAGCGGGCTCTCCTTCTCGATCTCGACGAAGGCGCGGCCGAATTCGCGGTGGTTTGAGCTTTCGGCGACGCCGCCCATCTGCACGCAGAGCGCCATCTGGCCGTAGCAGATGCCGAGCACCGGCACGCCGGCATCGAAGACGATCTGCGGCGCACGCGGGCTGCCGATATCGGTGGTCGAGGCCGGGCCGCCCGACAGGATCACCGCTTTCGGCTTGATGCGCTGGAAGGCCGATTCGGCCGATTGGAACGGCACGATCTCGGAAAAGACGCCGGCCTCGCGGATGCGGCGGGCAATGAGTTGCGTGAACTGGCTGCCGAAATCGACAATCAGAACGGTGTCGGGATGATTGGCTGTCGTCGTCATGGCGAGCCTTTAGAGAAAGAAACGAGTCGGCGCAATGGGTTGTGCGCGGTCGCGCCGTTCACTTCGATGCTGGTGCTTCTCCCGATGCATCGCCCTGCCCGGCATCAAGTGAGCGCAAGGCGTCCATCAGCGCCGCGAACCGCTGCTCGCCGATGCGATCGATATAGCTGCGTTCGATCTGAAGCTTGATGCGATCGCCGTCGCGCAAGGCATCCAGGCCTTTGCGCGTATAGCGCACGAGCTTGCCGCGCCCGTCCCGTGGATCGGGCAATCGCTCCAGCACGCCTTCCGCCTCCAGCCCGTCGAGCAATTGCTGAACCGCTTGCTTGGAGGTCGCCGCGCGCTCGATCAATGCCGACTGGCGCGTGCCGTTGCGCGGGATGTGTCCAAGCAGCCCGGCACGCGCTTCGCTGAACCAAGCGTGGCCGGCGGCCCGCATGGCAGCGGCAAATTCCGCCTGCCAGGCACGGCTCGCCTGCCACAGCCGCCAACCGACGTGATCGGGCAGCCCGTCAGTTTCTTCGTCAAGCTCCTTGACCATTTAATTCGAACTCCGTATGGTCAAGATACTTGACGATCTTCTTGGCGTCGAGGCCATTCGAGAAACGCAAACCCGCGGACAGGAACAATGACGATACTGAACAGGGACACGCTGGCCATTATCATGGTCGGAACCACGCATGTCATCGACATGGGCGGCAAGAACGCCTTCATCCACTATGAAACCGACGATCGGGCGCACATGCTCCTGCCGGATGGCACGCGCTTTCACGGGACCTGGACGCTGCTTGACGACGGCTACAAGGTCGAATGGAAAAACGGCCCCGCCGGCGCGTGGAAACTCGATCATACAGCGGGGGCAATCGACTATATCGATGCAACAGGCGCCTCCCGTGGACGCATTTCACGCATCGATTTCGGCGATCCGCAACGCCTTGCTGCCTGATCCAACCGGCAGTCAGCCACCAAGCAGGCCGCCGCCGATCGCCTGTTCCAGCAGGGCGACGGCCGCGGCGAGCTTCTCGTCGATGACGTGCAGATATTCCGTCCAGTCGTTGACGTGCCTGAGATCGGCCGCGCCGTCGGAAATGCCGCGGAGCCCAATCAGCGGCAAACCGAACAGCTGGCAGGCACGCAGGCAGGCAAAGGTCTCCATGTCGACCATGTCGGCATCGATGGCGTCATAGGCAACGCCGGAAATGATCGCGCCGCCGGTCGAAAGCGAGGCGGTCTTGATCCCCGGGATGACGAAAGGCAGCGGCACCGTCACCGGCAGGTCGAGGAAAGGCGTCGCCCCTTTCTCGAAGCCAAGCGGAGAGGCATCCATGTCGCGATAGCTCACCGACACGGCCTGGTAGATTTCGGTCTGTTCCAGCTTGCGGCTGCCGGCCGAGCCCAGCGAAACGACCAGGTCCGGAAGCGCTCCTTCAGCCTTCAACGCCGAGAGCTCGGCGCCCAGCCTGACCCCGGCCTCGACCGGACCGACGCCGGTCATCAGCGGCGTGAACAGGTTTTTCAGGTGCGGGCCGTATTCGGCCTCGGCCGCCATGACGAAGAGAACGGATTTTTGCGACAGGCGTGACACTTCGATAGTCATGAAGCTTTACCCCTATTTGCTACGACGACGCGAAAGGGACACCGTGCTCTCGCCGCCTTCGCTATGGCTCCGGGCGTTCGTCGCTCGAAAAGCCCATTTGGGGGCTTTTCGTCCGCTGCGCGGACCGCTCCTCACCCCTCTATCCCGTCGCGGCCGACCACCGTCATCATCGTGCCGGTCATGGTGGCGATCAGCTTGGCCTCGCCGTCGGCGGCGAAGGCGTAGGCCTGGCCGTCGGCGACGATGATGGTGCGACCGGGTTTGGTCACGGAGCCGCGGAACAGGAACCGCTCGCCCCTGCCCGGCGCGAGCAGGTTCACCTTGAACTCGATGGTCAGCACGCCGGAATTCTCCGGCATCAGCGAAAAGGCCGCGTAACCGCAGGCGGAGTCCAACGCGGTGGAGATGACGCCGGCATGCAGGAAACCGTGCTGCTGGGTCAGCGAGGCGGAATACGGCATCTCGATCTCGATGATGCCAGGCGTCACCAGCGTCAGCTCGGCGCCGATTGTCGCCATCGCCTCCTGGCGGGCAAAGGACGCCCTGACGCGTTCCTCGAAATCCGGAGCGGGTACGATCTTGGCTGCCGCCATGGCGCTTTGCCTCACATTGCTGGCGAAGTTTATTGCAGAGCCAGGCAAGACAGGCAATCTTTTATGCTGCAGCGCAACAAAAGCCCGGCTGTCTTCAAGAGGCAGTCCTGCGCAAGGCGTGGAGATAGAACCCGTCGGTGCCGCTGAGCGCCGGCGACAGCGAGATACCGCCGGTATCGGCAATGCGCGCGGCCCCTTCATGGCCCGGGAAGCGGCTGTCCCACAGCTGGCGATGATCGACCGGCGCGAAGCCTGCATGGCGTTCGCGGAATGCCGCGACCTGCTCGCCGTTCTCGGCGTCGAACACCGAACAGGTGACGTAGACCAGCAGGCCCCCCGGCTTGACGAAGGCTTGCGCGGTGTCGAGGATCGCCTGCTGCTCTGCCTTGCGGGCATCGAGCTGCCTTTCCGTCAGTCGCCATTTGGCGTCGGGCCGCCGCCGCCAGGTGCCGCTGCCGGTGCAGGGCGCGTCGATCAGCACGATGTCCATATGGTTGGCGAGTGGCGCAAGCTCCGCGGGCTTGCTGACGACCTGGACGTTGCGGTTGTGTGAGCGGCGGATGCGCTCGAAGATCGGCGCCAGCCGCACCTTCTCCGCGTCATGGGCAAAGAGCTGGCCCCGATTGTCCATCTCGGCCGACAGCGCCAGCGTCTTGCCGCCGGCGCCGGCGCAATAATCGAGCACCTGCATGCCGGGCTCGGCGCCGGCAAGCGCGGCGGCAAGCTGCGAGCCTTCGTCCTGCACCTCGAACCAGCCTTTCTGGAAGGCAGGCTCGGCCTGCACGTTCGGATGCCGGCCGTCGCCGTCGACCGGCGGGATGCGGATGCCATGCGGCGCGATCGCCGTAGGCGCGGCACCGGTGCCCTGGAGCTCGGCCAGCACCTTGGCGCGATCGGCCTGGAGCGTGTTGACCCTCAGGTCCAGCGGCGGGCGCTGCGCCAGGGCGGCGCCTTCCTTGACCCAGGCGTCGCCATAGGCTTGCTCGAGCAGCGGCGCGCACCAGTCCGGGATATCGGCCCGCACAGCATCGGGGGCCTCGCCAAGCCTGCGCTCGGCAGCCGCTTTCAACTCGGACGCGCTGAGCAGCGGCGGCGCGAATTTGTCGCCGTCGAGCGCGTCGTTGAGCGACTGCGCCGTCTGGCCCCATTCCAACAGAAGCGCGCCGAAGCCGATAGCGCGCGGCGTGTCTTCGCCGAACAGCCAGCCGGCCGAGCGTTTGCGGCGCAGCGCATCATAAACGATGTTGCCGATCGCGGCGCGGTCGCCGCCGCCGGCGAAACGATGCGACAGGCCCCAATCGCGCAGGGCGTCGGCCACCGGCCGGTGACGCCGGCCGATGTCTTCAAGAACCTCTATGGCCGCCGCCAGCCTTCCGCCCAGTCGCATCCCGTTTTCCGTAGCTGTTACAAATCGGTTCCAGCCCGCTCATAAAGCCTTTCCGGCCAGGATTGAAACAGTTCCGTTCGGTTTGCCGATGAAATGGCGTTTCAAGACCGGCCCATTTGGCCGAACGATTTTTCCGTTGGTGGGAGCCCGAGTCAGGAAACAAGAACAATCGATCAGAACATGAAAGACTTCTAATGTTTTTGATTGACGCCTGCAAGAAAGCAAACCGGCTTAACCTCCAAGCTTTTCAAGTGTTTCCGGCAGGAATACTCTTCCGGTAGTGATTCGCGACGCAGGAAACGCGGTTTCGACGGATCCTATGAGGAGAGGGCAATGAAGACTTATCTGGCAGAAGTTCTCGGCACGTTTTTGTTGGTGTTCATCGGCACCGCCTCCGTGGTCACGGGCGGCTTCGGCGGCGCGCTGCCGCTCGGACAGGAAGGCATCGGCCTGGCGTTCGGCATCGGCCTGATCGCCGCGGCCTATGCGATCGGCCCGATCTCGGGCGCGCATCTCAATCCGGCGGTGACGCTCGGCGTGTTCCTGGCGGGGCGGATGCCGGCCAAGGATGTCGTCCCCTACTGGATCGCGCAGATCATTGGCGCCATCATCGCCTCGCTGGCGCTGTGGATCATCGTTTCCGGCCAGGTCGGCGGCCACATCGGCGGCTTCGGCGCCAATGGCTGGGACGAAACGAAATGGGGCATGAGCTCAGCCTTCCTGTGGGAGCTGATCGGCACCTTCACCTTCGTCACCGTGATCCTCGGCGTCACCAACGCCAAGCACACCACCGCCTTTGCCGGCCTGGCCATCGGACTGACGCTGGCGGGCATCCACTTCGCCATGATCCCGGTGACCGGCACCTCGGTCAATCCGGCGCGCTCGATCGGCCCGGCGCTGTTTTCGGGCGGCGCTGCGCTCAGCCAGCTCTGGCTGTTCATCGTCGCGCCGCTGGTCGGCGGCGCGATTGCCGGCGTCGTCGCCAAGGCCGGCGTCTTCGAAAAAGACTGACCGCAGTTCGATAAAGTAAAAGGCGCGGGCATGACCCGCGCCTTTTTTGCTTGGGAGGTACGACCTTATCTCGCGATGTCGAAGCGGTCGGCGTTCATCACCTTCGTCCACGCCTTGACGAAATCCTTGACGAACTTGGCCTTGGCGTCGGCCGAGGCGTAGACTTCGGAGAGCGCACGCAGCTGCGCGTGCGAGCCGAAGATCAGGTCGGCGCGGGTGCCGGTCCACTTGACCTCCTTGGTCTTGCGGTCGCGCGCTTCGTAAACCTCGTCCGAGCCCGGCTCTGACCCGGCCGCCGGATCCCAAACGGTCGCCATCGAGAGCAGGTTGACGAAGAAGTCGTTGGTGAGCTGGCCAGGCCTGTCGGTGAAGACGCCATGCTTCGAACCGCCGGTATTGGCACCGAGCACGCGCAAGCCGCCGACAAGTACCGTCATCTCCGGCGCGGTCAGCGTCAGCAACTGGGCGCGGTCGACCAGCATCGCTTCGACCGACATCGGCAACCTGCCGCGGGCATAGTTGCGGAAGCCGTCTACCTTCGGCTCCAGCGCGGCGAAGGAGGCGACGTCCGTCTGCTCCTGCGAAGCGTCCATGCGGCCCGGCGTGAAGGGTACTTTCACCTCGGTGCCGCCGTCCTTCGCCGCCTTCTCGACCGCGGCGACGCCGCCAAGCACGATGAGATCGGCGAGCGAGACCTTCTTGCCGCCGAGCTGCGCGGTGTTGAACTCCTTCTGGATGGCTTCCAGCTTGGTCAGCACCTTGGCGAGCTGAGCCGGCTCGTTGACATCCCAGTCCTTCTGCGGCGCCAGACGGATGCGGGCGCCATTGGCGCCGCCGCGCTTGTCCGAGCCGCGGAAGGTCGAGGCCGAGGCCCAGGCGGTCGAGACCAGCTCGGAGACCGACAGGCCGGAGGCCAGGATCTTCGCCTTGAGCGAAGCGATGTCGGCCTCGCTCACCAGCTCGTGGTCGATGGCCGGGATCGGATCCTGCCAGATCAGCTCTTCCTTCGGCACGAGCGGACCGAGATAGCGCACCACCGGGCCCATGTCGCGGTGGGTAAGTTTGAACCAGGCGCGGGCGAAGGCGTCGGCAAACTGGTCCGGGTTCTGGTGGAAGCGGCGCGAGATCTTCTCATAGGCCGGATCGAAACGCAGCGCGAGGTCGGTGGTGAGCATGGCCGGCGCGTGACGCTTGGAGGGATTGTGCGCGTCCGGAACGGTGCCGGCGCCGGCGCCGCCTTTCGGCGTCCACTGATGCGCGCCGGCCGGGCTCTTCGTCAGCTCCCATTCGTAATTGAACAGGTTGTCGAAGAAATTGTTGCTCCATTTGGTCGGCGTCGTCGTCCAGGTGACCTCGAGGCCCGAGGTGATGGCGTCGCCAGCAATGCCGGAGGCATATTTGCTCGACCAGCCGAGGCCTTGCGCCTCGATGCCGGCGCCCTCCGGCTCGGCGCCCACCAGCGAGGCGTCGCCGGCGCCGTGCGTCTTGCCGAAGCTGTGGCCGCCGGCGATCAGCGCCACGGTTTCCTCGTCGTTCATGGCCATGCGGCCGAAGGTCTCGCGGATGTCGCGCGCGGCCGCGACAGGATCCGGCTTGCCGTTCGGACCTTCCGGGTTGACGTAGATGAGGCCCATTTGCACGGCGCCGAGATGGCCGCGAAGCTCACGGTCGCCCGAATAGCGCTCGTCGCCAAGCCACTTGGTTTCGGAGCCCCAGTCCACGTCCTGCTCCGGCTCCCACACATCGGCGCGGCCGCCGGCAAAGCCGAAGGTCTTGAAGCCCATCGATTCCAGCGCGACGTTGCCGGTGAGGATCAGAAGGTCGGCCCAGGAAATCTTGCGGCCGTATTTCTGCTTGATCGGCCATAGCAGCCGGCGCGCCTTGTCGAGGTTGGCGTTGTCCGGCCAGCTGTTCAGCGGCGCGAAACGCTGCTGACCGGCGCCGGCGCCGCCGCGGCCGTCGCCGATGCGATATGTGCCGGCGCTGTGCCAAGCCATGCGGATGAAGAGCGGGCCGTAATGGCCGAAGTCGGCCGGCCACCAGTCCTGCGAATCCGTCATGACCTTGTGCAGGTCTGCGATCACCGCATCAAGGTCGAGGCTTGCGAACTCCTTGGCATAGTCGAAATCTTCATCCATCGGGTCCGAGAGGTTCGACTGCTGGTGCAGAACGGAAAGGTCGAGCTGGTTCGGCCACCAGTCGCGGTTGGTCCGTGCGGATCCATGCGCCACCGGGCATTTGCCAGCGCTGTTGTCGTCGGTTTTCGCGTCCATCTTAGTCTCCCGATTCTGCCGAGGTTTTGCCGTGGTTGAATTTTGCCGAGGTTGATTTTTCCCGAAATTTCGGGGGCAGCCGCCGGCCGCGCCAACCTGGAACGATTCCAGACTAGGCCGGCCTGCCGATAAAGACAAATTGCCTTTCCTGTTTCGTTTGATAGGATTTTCTTATGATTGGCCTCACCGTCCGGCAAATGCAGTATTTCGACGCGCTGGCGCAGACGCTGCATTTCGGCCGCGCCGCGAAACTCGCCGGCGTCAGCCAGCCGGCCCTTTCCGCGCAGATCGCCGAGATGGAAGAGCGGCTGAACTGCCTGTTGTTCGAGCGCGGCGGCAAGGCGGTGCGCATGACCCACGAGGCGCTCACCCTGCAGCCGCGTATCGAGCGCATTCTGGCGGATATACGTGACGTCGAGACGACTGCCCGGCGCGGCCGCCCGACCATGGAAGGACGCTTCCGGCTGGGCATGATCCCGACGGTCGCGCCCTATCTCCTGCCGCATGTGCTCCCGGAGCTGAAAAAGCACTACCCTGCCCTGCAACTCGAACTGCGCGAGGCGGTGACCGCGTCGCTGGTCGAGGACGCGGCCACCGGCCGGCTCGACGCCTTCATCGCGGCCTTGCCGCTCGACCAGCCGGCGATCGTCACCGAAGCGCTTTTTCCAGACCGCTTCTTCCTCGCCGTTCCCGCCGGCGATCCGGCCTTCGCCTCGCCGCCGGTGCCGCCCGAGAGCCCGGCGCTGGAGCGGCTGATGCTTCTGGAGGAAGGCCACTGCCTGCGCGAGCAGGCGCTGGCCGTCTGCGGCAATGTGCGACCGGGTGGCGATGGCAAGCTACGGCGCGACAAGCCTGACAACGCTCTTGCAGATGGTGGCGCATGGGCTGGGCGTCACGCTGGTGCCGGAAATGGCGGCAAGTGCTGCCAGCGTCATGCCGGACCTGAGGATCGTGCCGTTCCAGGAGCCGATGCCGCAGCGCATGATCTGCATGGCCTGGCGCAAGAACAAGGTGCGCCAGGACGAGTGCGTGGAACTGGCGCGGATCATACGCGGGCTGGATCGGGCGGTGCTGGCGGTGTGAAGCGCGCTTCGACGCATCTCCATCCCTGCGCCCGCCGGCCGGCACTTCACGGCACAAAGATCAGAAACACATAGGTGAAAAAAACCACGACATGCACCATGCCGGTCAGGAACGTCGTTCGTTCGGTGCTGAAGCTCACGCTGCATATGAAAAGCGCCAGCACCAGAAGCACGGCATCGGACGCCGGGAGCCCCAAGGTCAACCCCCTGCCCGTCAGCAGGCTGGCGGCGGCGACCGCCGGTATCGTCAAGCCGATCGTGGCGCAGGCCGAGCCCATCGCGACGTTCAGGCTGCGCTGCAGCTCATTCTTGAAGGAGGCGCGGATCGCCGAGATCGCCTCCGGCATCAAAACCAGTGCCGCGATCATTGCCCCTACGATGCTGTCGGCCTGGGTCACCTTGTAGGCAGCGAGCGCATCCTCCACGCTCGCGGCGACCTGCTCGGCGAGCAGGACAATGCCGACGAGCCCGCCCAACAGCAGCAGGGTGCTGATCAAAATGCTTCCGTGGATTGCAGTTCGCGTCGGAGCGTCGTGCGCCTGCCCCTGGACGAAGTCCTCCCGGTGCCGGACGGTCTGGGCGAATACGAAGCTCGCATAGAGCAGCACCGAGAGAACGCTTACGAAACCAAGCTGAGCCGCCGAGAACGTGCCGGGATCCGTGGCTTGGGTGTAGGTCGGAAGAATAAGCGTCATCACGGTCAGCGCGATCAGAACCGACAGGTAGGCGCTGGTGCCTTGCCGCAGGATCGCCTGCTTGCGATAGCGCCAGCCGCCGAGCGTGAGGCATATGCCGACGACGCCGGTGGAGGTGATCATCACCGTCGAGAAAACGGACTCGCGCGCCAGCGTCGGGTTGTTTTCTCCATGCAGCATCATGGAGACGATGATCGACACTTCGATTGCCGTCACCGCAAATGTCAGCACCAAAGTTCCATAGGGCTCGCCGACGCGCAAGGCGACTGCCTCGGCGTGGTCGAGCACGACGAAAATGGTGGTGAACATGATGGCGCTCGAGAGCACCCCAACGAGTATCCTGGCGTTCAGTGACCCTTCGTCCACCGAAAGGCCGCTGGCCCTGACCGCGACAGCCATTGCCAGCGCCACCAACGGCATCGTGTAGGACGTCACCGATCGCGCATAACCAGTCATCAAAGCCCCCGAATGCCAGGCGTTTACGCGAACTTAGCGGAAAAGCGCGTGGGGAGCATCTCTCGCGGGCATCCTTGCAGCATTCAAAACATGATTGGAGACCTGGCGCCGTTCATGGCGTCGAATGTCTCGATGGCGTTGCGAACTGCCCCACAGAATTTTTCCAGAAGTTCCGGCTCGTTCCCCAGTCGGCGGCGCAGCGAGAAGGGCACTTCCAGCTGTGCTCCTTTCCCCGTCAGTCCGCGGTTAACGATGTTCGAATCCTGGATACCGGGAAAGGGATGGTTGTCCCTTTTTGTCT
This sequence comes from Mesorhizobium sp. CA5, assembly GCF_020165105.1. NCBI lineage: Bacteria > Pseudomonadati > Pseudomonadota > Alphaproteobacteria > Hyphomicrobiales > Phyllobacteriaceae > Mesorhizobium > Mesorhizobium sp. CA5. The sequence continues at coordinate 274,625 of NZ_JAIUHJ010000006.1, forward strand.
GGAAGCCGGCCTCCTGCAGACGCCCGGCTATCTCTGAAACCAGAGCGGCGTCCTTGCCGCCCAGGTAGACCGTCGAGGGATCGTCGCGATCCTGACGGCCGTGGATGGCGACGACGGTGGACTTCGTCCGCAACAGTTCGAGCGCGGTTGCCTCGTCAAAGTTCCTGGACGTTATGTGCAGCTCCCGGTTGCTTTCCGGCATGAGCCCTTCAAAGCAATACATATCGAGATCGGCCCCTGCTATCGTCTCGGCGATCAGGGAGGTGCGAGGCTCGATTTTGCCGCCATGCGGGGCCATGACGATGGCACTTCCGGTTCGCGCGCCGCGCCGGACAACGATGCGATAATCCACGTTTTCAATTTTGGCGGCTCTCAGCGCCGCGAAGTTTGGAAACTCGTTGTCCATAGATGCCGTTTCACGCCGTCTTCTGCGCCACCAGCCCCAATTCCTCCACCATCGCCGCGCGCATCAGGAATTTCTGCGGCTTGCCGGTCACCGTCATCGGCAGCTCGGTGCGGAAGCGGATATAGCGCGGCACCTTGTAATGCGCGATCTGGCCGGCGCAGAAGGCCTTGATCTCCTCGGCGGTGGCGATCTGGTCGGGCTTCAGCACGATCCAGGCGCAGAGCTCCTCGCCATATTTGTCGTCCGGGATGCCGAAGACCTGCACTTCCTTGATCTTGGGATGGCGATAGAGGAATTCCTCGACCTCGCGCGGATAGACGTTCTCGCCGCCGCGGATGACCATGTCCTTGACCCGACCGACGATGTTGCAATAGCCCTCGGCGTCGATCGTCGCGAGGTCGCCGGTATGCATCCAGCCGTCGGCGTCGATCGCCTCGCGGGTCCTTTCGGCGTCGTCCCAATAGCCTTTCATCACCGAATAGCCGCGCGTGCAGAGCTCGCCCGGCTCGCCGACCGCGACGGTGGCACCGTCGGCGCCGATCGCCTTGACCTCGACATGCGGGTGGATGCGGCCGACGGTTGAGACACGCTTTTCCAGCGGATCGTCTACGCTGCTCTGAAAGGAGACGGGACTGGTCTCCGTCATGCCATAGGCGATGGTCACCTGGCTCATATGCATCAGCGACACCACCTTCTTCATCACCTCGATCGGGCATGGCGAGCCGGCCATGATGCCGGTGCGCAGGCTGGAGAGATCGAAGCTCGAAAAATCCGCATGGTCGAGCATGGCGACGAACATGGTCGGCACGCCATAGAGACCGGTGCAGCGCTCCTGCGCCACCGCTTTCAGCGTCGCGCCGGCATCGAAGCCTTCGCCCGGGAAGACCATTGTCGCGCCTTTCGACACGCAGCCCATCGTACCCATCGACATGCCGAAGCAGTGATAGAGCGGCACCGGGATGCAGAGCCGGTCTTCGGTGGTGAGTTTTATTGCCGAGGTGACGAAATTGCCGTTGTTGACGATGTTGGAATGCGTCAGCGTCGCGCCTTTCGGGGCGCCGGTCGTGCCTGAGGTGAACTGGATGTTGATGGCCTCGCCGGGCTTCAGCCCTTCGGAGATGCGGTCGAGGCTGTCATGCTCGTCACGACCGGCCATTGCGAGCACGTCACCGAAATTGAACATACCGGGCGAGTTGTCGTCGCCCATGCGGATGACGATTTCCAGCGCCGGCAGTTTCTTAGCCTTGAGCTTGCCGGGCTCCACCTTGGCGATCTCCGGCGCCAATGTCTCGATCATGCCGAGATAGTCGGAGGTCTTGAACTGCGCGGCGGTGACCAATGCCTTGCAGCTGACTTTGTTCAATGCGTATTCGAGCTCGGTCAGCCGGTAGGCCGGGTTGATGTTAACCAGAATCAGGCCGATGCGCGCGGTGGCGAACTGCGTCACCAGCCATTCCCAGCGGTTCGGCGACCAGATGCCGACGCGGTCGCCTTTTTCGAGGCCGAGCGCCAGGAAACCAGCGGCCAAAGCGTCGACCGCGTCCGACAGCTCGCTCCAGGTGAAACGCTTGTCCTGGCCGACGAAGACGGCAGCGTCGAGCGTGGCATATCTGCTCACCGTATCGGAAAACAATTCCGGAATGGTCTTGTCGAGCAGCGGCACCGACCGGTCGCCCGACACATGCGCCTTGCCGCCAACCGGAGCAACGAAGCTGTTGCGCGTCTTGCGCAGATTGGTGGCGTTCATGAGCTCGTCGAGTTTGATCGCCATCGCCGTTCTCCTCCCGGGATAAGCCAGCCTATCAGCCGATGGGGACGGTGGAAATCCGTCAATGGTCCCCCTCTGCTTGAGGGCGCTCAGGCAGGAGGAAGGACGCTCATTTTCGCGGCGATGTCGCGCAGGATCGCTTCGTCGGCCGCATCGCGCTGCTTCTTCGAAGCAACGAGACAAGCCTGCGACTTCAGGATCACACCGTCGCCCAGCACCTTGAGGTGGTTGGCGCGAAGCGTTGAGCCGGTGGTGGTGATGTCGACGATGACGTCGGCCAGCCCCGCGGCCGGCGCGCCTTCGGTGGCGCCGAGGCTTTCGACGATGCGGTAGACCTGGATGCCATGCTTGAGCGAAAAGAACTGCTGCGTCAGCCGCCAGTACTTGGTGGCGATCCTGAGCCTCCGGCCATGGCGCTGGCGGAAATCGGCGGCGACATCGTCGAGATCGGCCATGCTGTCGACGTCCAGCCAGATGTCGGGCACCGCCACCACGACATCGGCATGGCCGAAGCCGAGGCGGGCGACGATCTCAGCGCACGCTTCCCAGTCGGCGAGGTTCTCGCGCAAAAGGTCCTCGCCGGTGATGCCGAGGTCGACCGCGCCCTGGCCGATCTCGCCGGCGATCTCGGACGCGGACAGGAAGGCCACCTCGACATTGTCGAGACCGTCGATGCGGGCGCGGTACTTGCGATCGTCTTCAGGCAGGCTCACGGCCAGGCCTGCCTTGGCCAGCACTTCGAGCGACTGCTCCTTAAGACGGCCCTTCGAGGGGATCGCCAGCGTGATCATATGGCATTCTCCCGCAAGGCGTCGATGCGATCGAGCCAAACCGAGAAGCCAACCCCTGGAATCGGCTTTTTTGCTCCCAGCAGCGTCAGCAGCCGGTCGTAGCGGCCGCCGCCGGCCAGCGGCCGATCGCCATCCTGGACCGCGATCTCGAAGACCAGGCCGGTGTAGTAATCGAGCGGACGGCCGAAGGCGGCGTCATAGCGGATTTGCGCCGCCGACAGCCCATGCGCCTCGATCGCCTTAGCGCGGGCGGCGAAATTCTCCAGCGCCGGTCCCAGCGACAGGCCGGCATCGGCGGCGAATTTTTCCAGCGCCGCGGTCGCGTCGCTGAGCGCGACGTCGATCTCGAGAAAGCCCTTCAACGCCGAGAAGGCCTCGTCGGACAGCCGCACGCTGCGCAGTTGCGCTTTCTCGATCAGCCGGCGCGCGATGTCGGCAGGCGCGCGGCCGGATGACGCCGACAGCCCGGCTTCCTCCATGCCGTCGGCAATATGCGCGGCAAGGCCTTCCGCATCGCCGTCGAGCACCAGCAGCGCGACCGGACCGGAAAGCTGACTGTTGCGCGGCGGATTGGCGAGATCGGCAAGGGCGGCCTCCAGCATCGGCGCCGAACCGAAGGCACGCGCAAGGCGCATGCGCCAGCCGCGCGGCAGGCCGAGCGCGGCCAGCACCGCCTCAAACAAAGTTTGGTCGCCGAGCGTGACGGCGAGCTTCCGGCCGGGCAGCACCAGCGACAGCAGCGCATGGGCGTCGGCCAGCGAACGGGCATCGGCGGCGGCCGTGTCGCGGTCGCCGAGATCCTCGATGCCGGCCTGGAAGAACTCGTTGCCGCCGTCGCGGCGCTGGCGGAACACTTCGCCGAGATAAGAATAGCGGCGCGGCGTGCCGGCCTGGCTGGAGATGTGGTCGAGGCAGACCGGAATGGTGAATTCGGGCCGCAGGCACAGCGTCTTGCCGGTCTCGCTCTCGGTGAGAAAGATGCGGCGGCGCAGATCCTCCCCGGCCATGTCGAGGAACGGGTCGGCAGGCTGCAGCACGGCGACTTCCACGGCGTGGGTGTCGCGGGTGGCGAATAGTTCAACGATGTCGGCGGCGATGGCGGGACGGGAGGTCATGCGGCGCCCCTTCCTCTTCTCCCCTTGTGGGAGAAGGTGGATCGGCGCGCAGCGCCGAGACGGATGAGGGGTGTTGGAAGGAATGAGACGCCGGCGTTCCCTGGAACACCCCTCATCCGACCGAGCTTCGCTCGGCCACCTTCTCCCACAAGGGGAGAAGGGGAGGTCGGCGCCCTATCGGCCACGTGCGCGCTCCTCAGCCTGCGCCGCGAGTATCTTCTTCACCTCGCCAACCAGCTCGCTCTCCGCCACCGTCACCTGCGCCGGCCTTGCCGCCCGCCATTCGGCATTGTCGGCGATCTCGGCCGACAGGCGGGCGCCTTCGATCAGGTCCTTGATCTGCACCTCGCCTTTGGCGCGCTCGTCGCCGCCCTGGATGATGGCGACCGGGCTGCCGCGGCGATCGGCATATTTGAGCTGCGCCTTCATGCCGGCGCCGCCAAGATACATTTCGGAGCGGATGCCGGCGGCGCGCAGGTCGGCAACCATCTTCTGGTAGCGGCCGAGGCTTTCGGTGTCCTTGTCCATGACCAGCACCACGACCGGCGCGATGACATCGGAGGCGTCGAGCTTGCCGAGGTTCTTCAGCGCCGTCATTAGCCGCGAGACGCCAATGGAGAAGCCGGTCGCCGGCACCGGCTCGCCGCGGAAGCGCGAGACCAGCCCGTCATAGCGCCCGCCCCCGCCGACCGAGCCGAAGCGCACGATTTGGCCTTCGTCATTGGGGATCTCGGCCAGCAACTCGGCCTCGAAGACCGGGCCGGTGTAGTATTCGAGGCCGCGCACGACGGAGGGGTCGATCAATATCTTAGTTTCGTCGTAACCAGCGGCTGCACAGAGCATTTGTATCTGATCAAGCTCTTCGCAACCTTGCATCACCAGAGGAGTCTGCTCGAAGCCGCGACGCAGATTGTCGACAGTAAGGCCGTTAGCAACCCCGCTGCTGCCCGATCCCTGAGCCTTCCAACCAGTGATGTTTAATAACTGCGATATCTGACTGTCGGAAAGACCTGCGCCTTTGGTGAAATCTCCCTCGCCTTCCTTGCCGCCGTCCCAGCGGCCCTTTCCAAGCAAAAGTTGAATGTCTTCGAGTGCGAACTTGTCCAGCTTATCGATCGCCCGCAGCACCGTCAGCCGGCGGCCGGCATTTTCCTCGCCGCCAAGGCCAATCGCTTCCAGCACGCCGTCCAACACCTTGCGGTTGTTGACGCGAATGACGTAGTCGCCGCGCTTGATGCCGAGCGCTTCCATCACGTCAGCCATCATCATCGCCATCTCGGCATCGGCGGCGACACCCGGCGTGCCGATGGTGTCGGCGTCGAACTGCATGAACTGGCGGAAGCGGCCGGGACCAGGCTTCTCGTTGCGGAACACCCAGCCGGAGCGGTAGCTGCGATAGGGTTTTGGCAACCTGTCAAAATTCTCGGCGACGAAGCGGGCCGTCGGGGCGGTCAGGTCGTAACGCAGCGACAGCCACTGGTCGTCATCATCCTGGAAGGAAAAGACGCCTTCGTTCGGCCGGTCCTGGTCGGGCAGGAATTTTCCCAAAGCATCGGTGTATTCGATCATCGGCTGGTCGGCCGGCTCGAAACCGTAGAGCTCGTAGACCGAGCGGATAGTCGCCATCATCTTCTCGACGGCACGAATATCCTCGGCGCTGCGGTCGGCAAAACCGCGCGGCAGCCGCGCTTTCGTCTTTTCGGATTTGTCGGCCATGGGATGAGTACTCGGTGTTTCGTGGCACGCCTTAGATAGGAAATTTCCTATTTCCAAGGCGCGCGTGTCCTAACCGATGCTGCTTGGTGCGGCAAGGGTGGGCTCTTTCCTTCTCCCTTGTGGGAAGGAAAGAGCTGAAACGAACCACGCCAAAAACGAAACAATTCCGCCGTCGGCGCGGCATGCTGCCGACACAATCGGCGACTATAAAGCGCGCCGAAACAAGGGGTTCGGGGCATGACGACGGCTAACGAGATTATCGAGAGCGACACATCGGCCAGGCTGCGGCCTGCCGGCGGCTTTATGCTCAAGCCGGCCCAGCAGCCGGCCGGGCCATTCGAGGTCGCGGCCGAGGCGCGCAAGCCGACCGTGCGCGACGCGCTGGTGACCGGTCTGCTGGTGATCTATCCGGCCTTCGCGGCGGTGGCGGCGATCATTGCCGGGTTGTTCCTGGCCGGCGCCGGCAGCGTCTGACTTTCACTCAACGATCGGGGGATCATCATGCATCTGCAATTCGCGTACGCGCTTGCCGGCGCGCTTTTCTGTAGCATGCCCGTTGCCGCCAACGCCTGCCAGGCGGGTGATGCCCGTCTTGCCGGCCATTATTACCTGAACGGCGTCATGGAGGTCGGTTCAGAACTGCTGTTGAAGAAAGACGGCAGCTTTGAATTCGCGCTCGCCTATGGCGCCAACGACCAGTACGGCAAGGGCTGCTGGTGCGGAAGGGCTCGACTCTCGAGGTCATCCCGGCAGGCCGCAGCTCCGCCTCCACGCATCATACGCCCGACGACAGCGGCTTCAGCGGACTGGTGCTGACGGTGTCCGGTTCCAATCTGGTCTGGGACATCAACGGCAGCGGCCATAAGGGCAGGTTCGAGAAGTAGCGCGCCTCTTTTCCTTCTCCCCCTGTGGGAGAAGGTGGATCGGCGCGTTAGCGCCGAGACGGATGAGGGGTGCTCCAGCGAGTGAGGCGGCGGCAAACTTGCCGTCTCCTCCGGCGGTGTGAGACGCTGGCATTCCCTGGAACACCCCTCATCCGGCCGCTTCGCGGCCACCTTCTCCCACAAGGGGAGAAGGAAGAAAGCACCCCTACTTCGGCCGCTTCAGCTTCTTGCGCTCTTTCTCCACCTCTGCCCGGCAGTAGCAGCCTTCGAGATGGTCGTTGACCAGGCCCATCGCCTGCATGAAAGCATAGACCGTGGTCGGGCCGACAAAGCTCCAGCCGCGCTTCTTCAATTCCTTGGATATCCTGACCGACACCGCCGTCGTCGGGTTAGCGCGCAGATGCGCCAGGTCGACGATTTCGGGCCGCTCGCCCGGACCCGGCTCGAACTTCCAGAACCAGGCGGCAAACGAGCCGAACTCGTCGACCATCTCGCGGGCGCGTTTGGCGTTGTTGATGGTCGAAACGATCTTGCCGCGGTGGCGGATGATGCCGGTATTGCCGAGCAGGCGCTCGACATCCGCGTCGGTGAACGCCGCCACCTTGTCGAAGTCGAAACCGGCGAAGGCCTCGCGGAAATTCTCACGCTTGCGCAGGATGGTCAGCCACGACAAGCCCGATTGGAAGCCTTCGAGGCAGATCTTTTCGAACAGCCGGCGATCATCCGTCACTGGCCGGCCCCATTCGTGATCGTGGTAATGAAGATAGTCCGGCAAATTGCCGTGCCAGAAGCAGCGCGCCCTGCCGTCCGGGCCATCGAGAATGCCGGTATTTTCAATCGCCATCGTCAGCAGATCCATTCGTTAATGCGCTTCAGCGCCGCTTTTACCGCGGCTTTACCAGATTCCTGAACCGGCCGGTAACCACACCAAAAGGTTTACTGACAAAGCGGCATTTTACGCATTCCGATTCATGTTTTGCTTGCCGCTCCGCGCCAAGGATCGCGAAACCGACGGCGCCCTCGCCGCCCCGGATGAGTTCGATCAAGGTGCGTTCCCATGAAGACAGCGTTTTGTTCCCTGCTCGGCGCGGTGGCCATTCTTGCCGCCGGCGCCACGACTTCCCTTGCCAATGACCGCTATGCCGATGTGCCGCCGGTGATGGTAAGCCCCGACCTTTCGGCTCCCTGGGTGCTGCAGCTTGGCCACGCGCCGGGCATCGTGCGCCCGACGCGGCAGGCAACGCAGCAGCCGCTGAGGCGCCTCTTCCAGGCGCAGCCCGACCAGCAGCGCACGGCGGCCGTGCAGCAGCCGGCCAAGCGCGTAGTGATGCGGCCGCAGATCAATCCGATCTACCTGCCTCAGGAAGTCGCCTATGACGGGCCGGCGAAGCCCGGCACCATCGTCATCGATACGCACCAGAACTTCCTCTTCCTGATCGAGAAGAACGGCAAGGCGCGGCGCTACGGCGTTGGCACCGGCAAGCCCGGCTTCGAATGGTCGGGCACCCACAAGATCACCGACAAGAAGGTCTGGCCGGACTGGCGCCCGCCCGCGGAGATGATCAAGCGAGAGGCGGCCAAGGGCCGTTACCTGCCGACCTATCTTGCCGGCGGCATCGAGAACCCGCTCGGCGCGCGCGCGCTCTATCTCGGCACCACCGAATACCGCATCCACGGCACCAACCAGCCCTGGACGATCGGCGGCGCGGTTTCTTCCGGCTGCATCCGCATGCGCAACGAAGATGTCGTCGACCTCTACGAGCGCGTGAATGTCGGGACCACGGTCGAGGTGATATAATCGCAGCGAATCAGCTGGTTAGACGGCGCAGCACTTTTTGTCTGATGCTGTTGCAGCCAAGTCATAGTGCCATCCTGCGGGATGTGCTTTAACCAGCGAAGGGGTTTATGGGGGACGGGCCGTGTGGGGATACGGCCAGTCGCGAAAAGGCAGCGCAGGGAAACCGCGCTGCCTTTTTCGTTTTTTGTTTTTTCCATGCATGAGGTGGCAAGTCGCCCCGAAAGCAGGGCATTTCGTTTCCGGGGCTGATTTCCCGGCGCTCCTCTGCTATTGCAGTGCACAAATCTTGATAGTCACGCAATTCCGGAGGGCAGTGCGCCTTTCCTTGAATTGCCTCAGAAGGCAGAGGTGCCAGCCATGACCCGGACCGACGACAGCCGCTACCTGAAAGGCGGCCCGGTCGCCCAGCGCATCATCGCTTCGGTGCGCGAGGACGCAGCGATCGCCACGGCCGAAGGTTTCCCGCCGAAGCTTGTCTCGATCACCGTCGGCGATACCGCAGCGGTCGATGTCTATGTGCGCAACCAGCGCGCCAAGGCAGCCCTTGCCGGCATCTCCTTCGAGGAGCGGCGCTTTGCCGCCGACATCACCGCCGGCGAACTTGAAGCTGCGATCCACGGCCTCAACGCCGACCCGCGCGTCACCGGAATCATCATCCAGCGGCCGGTGCCGGCGCATATCCCGATCAAGACGCTGCAGGCGGCGGTGCATCCGCTGAAGGACGTCGAGGGCATGCATCCGGCCTCGATCGGCAACATCGTCTACAACCAGCTCGACCTGGCGCCCTGCACCGCGGCTGCCTCGGTTGAGCTGCTCAAGGAAACCGGCCTCGAGCTCCAGGGGCTCGAAGTGGTCGTCGTCGGCCATTCCGAGATCGTCGGCAAACCGATTGCCTTCCTGCTGATGAGCGAAGGCGCGACGGTGACGGTCTGCCATCACATGACGCGATCGGTGGCGGCGCATGCGCGGCGCGCGGACGCGCTGTTCGTCGCCGTCGGCAAGCCCAGGCTGATCAAGGCCGACATGGTGAAGCCGGGCGCTGCCGTCATCGACATCGGCATCAATTCCGAGGTCGGATCCGACGGCGAAACCCGCATCGTCGGCGACGTCGACACGGACAGCGTCAAGGACGTGGCCTCCTGGATCACGCCGGTGCCGGGCGGCGTCGGCCCACTCACCGTGGCGATCCTGTTGCGCAACACCATGGTCGCGCTCAACCGCCAGCGCGCGCTTTACCGCGCGACCTATGGCGTGCCGGACCAGCTCGCGGCGGAATAATTATTCGGCAGCGATCAAACCGCTGTCGGAAACGCCTTCCGGCTTCGGGCCGCCATAAGCCCAGTCGAGTAGCTTGATCGTATGCACGACCGGCAGCTTCGCCGCGGACGCGATCTGCGTGATGCAGCCGATGTTGCCGGTGGCGACGACTGAAGCGCCCGTCGCTTCGATGTTTTTGACCTTGCGGTCGCGCAATCTAGCCGAAATGTCGGGCTGCAGGATGTTGTAGGTGCCGGCCGAGCCGCAGCACAGATGCCCCTCGCGCGGCTCGCGGACAACGAAGCCGGCCTTGGCCAGCAGCTCCTTCGGCTGACGCGTGATCTTCTGGCCGTGCTGCATGGAACAGGCCGAATGGTAAGCGACGACCGTGCCCGGCTTGCGCACTGGCTCGGGAAGGTCGAGCGCGGCGAGATATTCGGTGATGTCCTTGGCCAGTGACGATACCCGCGCCGCCTTTTCGGCATAGGCGGGATCGAGGCGGAGCATGAAGCCATAATCCTTGATGGTCGTGCCGCAGCCGGACGCGGTGATGATAATAGCGTCGAGCCCGCCCTGCTCGATGGCGCGCATCCAGGCGTCAACATTCTGTCTGGCCGAGGCAAGGGCCTGATGCTCGCGGCCCATGTGATGGACGAGCGCGCCGCAGCAGCCCTCGCCCTCCGGCACCACGACCTCAACGCCGAGCCTGGTCAGCAAAGAGATGGTCGCCTCGTTGATCGCCGGATCGAGCACGGACTGCGCGCAGCCGGTGAGGATGGCGACGCGGCCGCGCCTTGCGCCTTTCCCGGCATGCGTGGCCGGCTTCGCCGTCGGCGATGCCGGCGGGATCGCCGACGGCGCGAGCTTCAGCATGGCCGCCACCGGCCTCAGCGCCGGCAGTTTCTCGAACAGGCCGATGAACGGCTGGCCGAGCCCGGCGAGCTTCAGCGCGGCACGGAAGCGGTTCGGATAAGGCAGCACGAAGGCTAGCATGGCGCGCGTCATCCGGTCGAGCAGCGGGCGCTTGTAGGTCTCCTGGATATGGGCGCGGGCGTGATCGACCAGATGCATGTAGTTCACGCCCGAGGGGCAGGTCGTCATGCAGGCAAGGCAAGACAGGCAGCGGTCGATATGGGTGACGATCTCCTTGTCGGCCGGCCGGCCGTTCTCCAGCATATCCTTGATGAGGTAGATGCGGCCGCGCGGCGAATCGAGCTCGTTGCCCAGCGTCACATAGGTCGGACAGGTGGCGGTGCAGAAGCCGCAATGCACGCATTTGCGCAGGATCTTTTCCGATTCCGCGACATGCGGATCGGCAAGCTGCGCGGCGGAGAAATTGGTCTGCATATCGCCGTCTCTGTTAGACGCAATTCCGGACGGAAAACCGTTTCACACTTTTCCTGGAATTGCCTTAGGCCATGCGGCCGGGGTTGAGAATCTGCTTCGGGTCGAACTCGGCCTTGAGCCGCGCCGAAAGCGCGGCCAGATGCGGCGACTGCGGCTCGAACACCGGCAGCGCCGCGCGATGCGGTGCGGATGCGCGTACCAGCGTCGCGTGGCCGCCGCCATATTTGCGGATCAAGCCGCGCAGCAGATCGGCCTCCGGATCGTCCTCGCGCATCGACAGCCACACTAGACCGCCCTGCCAGTCGTAGAAGGCGTCGGCCGCCGCCTGCATGCGCAGCGCCATCACCATGTGATGCGCCGCGGATGGCGCCATCGAGACGCGCCAGACCGGCCGCGCGCCGCCATCGGCGAAAGGCCGGCAATCGCGGATGTCGCGCCAGATCGTCTTCGAGGCCTCGCCGGCGATCTCTTCCAGCGGCCCGGCCTTGCTAAGCAGCTTTCGCAGTGCCTCGATGCGATAGACGACCGAAGGCCCGAATCCCTCGACGCGCAGCAGCGTGGCGGCATCGCTGCCGTGCTTGCCGCCGGCGACCTTCGCGGCGATGCGCTCCGGCAGGTGCGCGGCGCTCGACACCTCGGCGCTGGAGCCGAGCGCCAGCGCCATTGCGGCCACGGCGGCATCGTCGAGCAGGCCGCGTATGGCCAAGGTCACTTCCGTTTCCGCGGCCGGCAGGACCTTGAAGGTGACGTCGGTCAAGACGGCGAGCGTGCCCCAGCTGTTGGCCATCAGCTTGGAGAGATCGTAGCCGGTGACGTTCTTGACCACGCGGCCGCCCGACTTGAAAGCCTCGCCACGGCCGGAGACGGCGGCGACGCCAAGGATGTGGTCGCGCGCTGCACCCGCCTTGAGGCGGCGTGGGCCGGACAGGTTCGAAGCCAACACGCCGCCGATGGTGCCGTTCTTGTCCCCTTGGCCCGGCTCGCCGCCGAGCAACGGGCCGTAGTCCATCGGCTCGAACGCGAATTGCTGGCCGTTTTCGGCAAGCAATTTTTCGATCTCGGCGAGCGGCGTGCCGGCACGGGCTGAGAGCACGAGTTCGGCCGGTTCGTAGAGGGTTACGCCGATGAGGTGCGACAAGTCGAGCGTATGCTCGGTCTGCAATGGGCGACCGATGCCGCGCTTCGAGCCATGGCCGAGGATTTCGAGCGGCGTTTCCTCGGCGGCTGCCCATTGGATGGTGGAGAGGGTTTCGGCGGAAGAAGATGGGGTGAAGGTGGTCACGAGGGGGCGCCTTTCCTCGCCCCAGCGAGGCCAGGGCAATCGCATATGGCAGCGCTGCCCCCTCTCCGTCCGCTACGCGGACACCTCTCTCCCATTTCATGGGGGCGAGGAAACACCGACCGCCGACGTTGCGACCTTGGAAAGCTTGGGTTCCTCGCCCCCGCAACGCGGGGGAGAGGTGGCTCGGGCGCAGCCCGAGACGGAGAGGGGGCCATCATAGAGCGCTATCTCCCGTCTTCCTGGCTGCGAAAACAAACCTGAGGTCGGCAGCAACTACGTCTTCGGCAAGCCGTCCTTCCAACGCCGCAAAGATCGTCTCGCAAACGCTCCTCTTGTTCTTCAAGACATCGAAGCTCCAAAACCGCAAAACCGAGAAGCCCTCGCCCCGCATGAATTCATCCCGCCGCCTGTCGTACGAACTGTCCGCGTGCTGGCTGCCATCCAGTTCCACAATCAGCTTTTCGCTCCTGCACGCAAAATCCGCGAAATACGGACCGATGGGCATCTGGCGAACGAATTTGTATCCGCCTAGCCTTCTTGCCTTCAGTTCGTTCCAGAGGATCGCTTCCGCATGGTTGTCGCCGCTACGAAGCGCGCGGGCGCGGGCAATTTTCTCGGGCGAGCGGCGGCTTGGCTGATAGGCCGCCCCCCTCTCCGGGGGGGGGGGGGGGGGGGG